>CAZNGU010000172.1:0-5493 GCA_964572325.1 uncultured Methylomarinum sp. | reverse complement strand
GCAAAGTGCAGGACTATTGAGTAAAAGAGCAGATAATAAATAAACTGATGAACGTATTTGACCCTATACTGCAATTTTTAAATACCGGAGGTAATGTCCTGTGGATAATCTTATGGGTTTCTATTGTGCTCTGGAGCCTAATCGCGGAAAGGTTATTGTATTTTAAGCAGACTTATCCGCAGCAACGCGAACATTGGTTGTCAGAATGGACAGGCCAATCCAATAAGAATTCTCAGCAGGCTTTATTCATCCGCAAAGCGATTATTTCTGAAGCCAAAATAAGCATGGGAAAAACCGTACCTTTAATTAAGATGCTGGTTGCTTTATGTCCTTTACTGGGCTTATTAGGCACAGTAACGGGGATGATTCATGTTTTTGATGTGATGGCTGTTACCGGAACGGGTAATGCCAGAGCCATGGCATCCGGAGTTTCACAAGCGACTATTCCGACGATGGCTGGTATGGTCATTGCTATTTCCGGGCTTTATTTTAGTAAGATGATAGAGCAGCGAGTCAGTGAAGAAACGCATCATTTAACGGATTTATTACAATACCATTAATACTATGTCTCGTAGAAACAAGCGTTCCAGTAACGAACAAACAGCCGATATAGACATGACACCCATGCTGGATATTGTCTTCATCATGCTAATATTTTTTATAGTCACGACCTCTTTTGTTAAAGAATCGGGTATTGATGTCAATAGGCCTACGGCACAAACAGCGACACGTAAAGAACAAGGTAATATTATTGTTGCGATTAAAGCTAATGGCGATGTCTGGATTGATAAACGGCTGGTTGATGTTCGTGCAGTAAGAGCCAATGTTGCCCGCCTGCATGCTGAACAACCTTTAGGTTCAGTGGTTATTGCCGCCGACAAGGACACCAAGGTGCAGTATTTGACTCAGGTAATGGATCAAATTCGTCTGGCAGGAATTATGAATGCATCCATTGCTACTGAAATAGAGTCTAAGTGAAGCATCTTATTTTTTCTGTTTTTTTTGGCATTGTTATTTCATTAGCTTTATTTTGGCTAATGAATGCCATGATCAGTAATAATCAACAAGGTTTTGAAAAAACAGACAATATTTATATGACTGAGTTTGTACGTTTAAAACGGGAAACTAAGTTACAGATAAAAGATAGAAAAATCCCTGATCCTCCGCCCCCTAAAAAACGACCACCCCCTCCAAAATTACAAATGCGTCAGGTACAAATTACCCAAAGCAATGTGCCTAAAATGGATGTTCCCAATCTGGATATTCCATTACAGACAGAACAATTTAGTGGTTCTGTGATAGCTGGAGTACAAATGGGGGCGGCAGAAATCAGCAGCAATGTAATACCATTGGTGCGTATTCCGCCCCGTTATCCTATGCGCGCAGCCAATAGACGCATAGAAGGCTGGGTTAAAATTGAATTTACTATTACCGAACAGGGTACGGTTAAGGATGCTGTGGTTGTTGAGGCTCAGCCCAGTAATATTTTTAATAAGGCTGCATTGCATGCAATACGACGCTGGAAATTCAAGGCTAAAATAATAGCGGGTGAAGCATTTGAGCAACGAGCGGTTCAAGTTCTGCAATTCAAATTAAAAAAATGAAACGTCTAGTCACTTTGCTGCTCTGTGTTTTTCTTTTTCAGCCGGTTATGGGCAAAGAAAAAACTACTATTTCACCCTGGTTATTTAAAAAACTAAGTAAAGCCGAACAATTAATTGCAAAAAAAAGTTATCAACAGGCTGAACAGAGTTTAAAGGCTATTCTGAAACAAGTGGATAATAAAAGCTATGAACAGGCGACCGTATTACGCAGTTTGTCTTCTGTTTATGCGCTCAAAGAGCAGTATAGGCAGGCTACGGAAACCTTAGTTAAGGCTGTTAATTTACAGCTACTTCCTAAAGCGCAACAGCAGCAAGCAATATTGAACCTGGGCCAGCTTTATATGGCAATAGAGCAATATAGAAAAGCTATAGCCACGCTGGAACCCTGGCTTGCCAAAAATTCCAGTTCTGATGCTCAAATCAATGTTTTGATAGCCAATGCTTATGCCCAGTTAAAGCAATATAGCAAAGCATTACCTTTTATTAAAAAGGCGATTGCTCAGACTAAAAAACCCGATGAGTCCTGGTATCAGCTGAATTTAGCGCTGTATTATGAATTAGAAAATTATTCGGCAGCAGCACAGATTTTAAAAAAATTGATCGCTATTTATCCGGATAAAAAAACTTACTGGCAGCAATTATCATCCACTTATCAACAAAGCAAACAATTTAAAAAAGCCGCATCCATTCAGTATTTGGCCTATAAAAAGGGGTTGATTAATTCTGAAAAAGAAATTTCACAACTGGCTGATTTGTTTTTATATATTGGCGCACCTTATAAAGCGGCTAATTTATTACAACAAGGCCTGACTCAAAAACGCATTAAAAGCACTTCAAAAAACTGGGAAAGCCTGGCAAATGCCTGGCGGATGGCAAAAGAGTTTAAAAAAGCAATTACTGCCTTGGAAACCGCCTCAAAAATGAATGAGAAGGGTCGTTTATATCAACAATTAGGGCAGATTCATGTGCAACAGGAACAGTGGAATAAAGCCATTAGTGCCCTAAAAAAAGCCATAGCAAAAGGCGGTTTAAAAGACACTGGGAATAGCTATTTTTTGCTGGGTATGAGTTATTACGAATTAAAGAATATTGAGCAGGCCAAAAAATATTTTTTAGCCGCCAGTAAGTACAGCAAAAATAAAAAAGCCGCTCTACAATGGCTGAAATATATTTCTTGAACCTGAAAATTAGTTGGTGGAGTTTTTTATACAGCCTTCCTAATAAATTACATCGGGATAAAATAATTGCTGCCCTTGCATTTTGAATGCGCCAATAATGGCTTGTCCCTCATGCCCTGTGACAAAATCTATATAGCGCTTAGCCAATTGATATTGTGCATGAGGATGTCTTTGTGGGTTAATAGCTATAATATGATAAGGGTTATGTAGTGGTGGGTCATTTTCAAATATAATGATCAAATCTATACGATCCTGAAAAGCAAGATAGGTGCCTCTATCGCTTAGAGTATAAGCTTGTTTTTCATCGGCTATTTTTAATACGGCTCCCATGCCCTGTCCGGCCTGTACATACCATCTACCTGCAGGTACTATATTGGCTGTTTGCCATAATGCGCGTTCTTTTTTATGTGTTCCCGAATCATCGCCTCTGGAAATAAATTCAGCTTTGGATTTTGCTATGTTTTGTAGCGCATCAATCACTGATTTAGCTTGGCTGGCATGGGCTAAATCAGTTTTAGCACCCACTAAAACAAAATCATTATGCATTACAGCAGTGCGGCCAACGCCATGCCCTGCCTTTACAAAGGCTCGTTCAGCTTTTGGCGCGTGCACAAAAACGATATCTACATCGCCATTTTCACCCAGTTTTAATGCTTTACCGGTACCGACTGCAATCACATCCAGACGGCAATTATATTTTTTTTCAAAAACAGGGTTTAATACGGCTAATAATCCTGAATTTTCGGTGCTGGTAGTTGTTGCCATCCGCAGAATGTTTTCTGCTAGAGCATTGAAAGTATTGAAAATAATGCTGAGGGTGAATAAGAGTTTTAAAAAAGTCATTGATATTAGTTTTGTTATTATAAAAAGCTTTATTTTTCATTCTTAAGCCAGGGGTTTTCATAAACACACTAGACCCTCGTTCCCATGCTTTGCGTCACTACCATTAAGTTAAGCTGTAGACCGTATGAAGCAAGGCGTAATACGGGATTCAATGGTACAACTCCCGTATTCCACTCTGTTCCATACGGGCTACAAAGGACTGTTTTTTTAATCCATCTGTTAACTTAATGGCAGTGATGCTTTGCGTAGGAATGCATTGAGTGACGCTCTGCGTCACGGGACGCAGGAGCGTCCATGTATGGGTTCCCACGCAGAGCATGGGAACCAGATCAAGCTTTACCAGCGACCTCCATGGAAGGTGGAAGTGCAAATGGATTGCCTGGAGCAATCGTTGCCATTCGTGTAGGTGGCGAAGAAGGCGGGAATAAAGGCAAGTCTTTGTTGCAGTTATTTTGTGAGTGTTCCTAAGCGGAACTAAAATAATACGATGAAATTAACATCAATACGAGTTAGGGTCTAAAATTGGAATATGCTTATCAGTTAAAGGATATAAAGTACGCTTATGGTAAAACATTGGCATTATGCTTGCCAGAATTAAATATCCTGGCTGGAAAAATAACCGCCCTTATCGGGCCTAATGGCTGTGGCAAAAGTACCTTGCTTAACTTGTTAGCATTTGTGGAACAAAAACAGCAAGGACAGATAAAATGTTTTTCTGAAATCAGTAACAAACAAAATCTACATTCTCTAACTAAGCGCGTTGCTTTACTGCCACAAAAACCGTATATGCTGATAGGCAGTGTTTTAAATAATCTGGATTTAGCATTGCAATTTCGTGGCATCAAGAAGGGTGATCGAGTTGATTTAATCAATGCTACACTCGAAAAACTGAATATTACTCATTTGAGTCTAAAGCAAGCAAAAACATTATCGGGCGGTGAACTGCAAAAAGTGGCTTTGGCTCGGGCTATTATTACTAATCCAGATATATTGCTAATGGATGAACCCTTTAGTTATCTGGATTACGCCAGTGAACAAACACTAGAAAGTTTTATTTGCACTTATGTAAAAAATAATAATAAAACCTTAATATTTAGTACCCATAATCGACTGCAAGGTGTTGCCATAGCAGATAATGTAATTTCTTTGGTTAAGGGGAAAGCGGTTAAAACGCCATTAATTAATGTGTTTCATGGTCGCAGCAAAAAGCAGTTATTTGATACCGGAAAAATCCAGATAGTGTTAGCGGATAATGAAAAAGACTATCAGCATGTTTCTATTGATCCGAGTGAAATTGTATTATCAAAAGAACCGGTACAATCCAGTATGAGGAATCAGTACCAAGGCAAAGTACTGGCAATTACAGATGAAGTTAATAAAATACGAATAACTGTTGATGCTGGTGAATTATTTCAGGTTTTAATTACTAAGCAGGCTTTTATAGAACTAAACCTGTCCTTGGCAGATAAGCTTTGGGTTAATTTTAAAAGTAATGCGATTGTCGCTTTTTAAGGTTTTGCAGTAGAAGGGCTGGCTTTTCAATCTTTGTGGGAGTGTTTTTTGCTCAAGAATTAGCTAATGATGTCGATAACTCAGTTATGAAAATAATAAGATTACCCAATCCAGTTGTAATGATTTTTGGCAGTTTAGCTGCTTTTTCCATAGCGGGTATTATTCATCCCAGTTTTAATCCCATTGGTATTATGATTTTACTATTTATCCCGGTGTTGATTGTTGAATTGCTTTACCCGCAAAAAGAACTGGAAGAACAGTTTGATTTGTTAACGAAGCAGGCAGAAGTAGAAGCAGAAGCAGAAGCTGTTTCCGGTGAACTAATAGATGAAGTGCCAGAAGAAAAAATTGAGAAG
>CAZNGU010000171.1:0-5504 GCA_964572325.1 uncultured Methylomarinum sp. | reverse complement strand
TCACTATTTCAGTAGCACCTTTAATCACCGAAGATGCACTATCGACAGCACTTTCGGCAATATCAATAGTCGCTTGCTTACTACCTTCAACAGAAATCTTGCTGGCTTGTTTTTTTGTACTTTTATATGCTTTTGCAGCAAAACCCTTTATTGCATCTTTACTGCGCTTTATAAATCCTTTCATGACTTACTAAAACGCTCTTTAATATACTTTAAAAACAAAGTTGCCATATGCTTGTAAGTACCAATGGATCCATCTGGTGCAAACGGCCTGGCACTTTGTATTAGTACATTACCAATACGAAGCATTAATACACCATTACCAATGCCTTGTGCTATTTTGGTCGAGATCTTAGATACCAGTGTGTTTCCTAAAACATCATTCACAGAGTCATCAGCATATTCAACTAATGCCGCTAATGAGGCATTCTCCAGAATCTTTCTGGTGATCAGCATTGAGGTAACAAAATTCGTGCGGTAGCCATATATATGAAAGACATTTTTCATCAATCTAGCAGAGGTGAATATAACGACGATGGAGTCCATGGCAGAGCCGGGGGAAAAAGCGGTAAACAGGGAGACTTCTTTCGCACTTTGATAAATATGCCTGGTGGCCTGTTTGTCTAATTCATCAATAATATCTGTCTTAATCTGCAGGAACGGATTTAGAACCTTGTTTGCTTCTACAGATTTTAGAAGTAAACGAGCTTTTTCTTTAATTTCAGGATCATGATGAAATTGATAGTGTTTTAATATTTTTAAAGCCACCTCTTTCTGGTCTTCATATTCATCACTTTTCGCTGTCAGGCTTTGAATTTCAAAGGCATCTTTTAATGTTACATAGTGTCTGAATGAAGCAACAAAATAAAAGAGTATCGCAAAGATTGTAAGTAGGTAAACGCTTACTAAAAGATTAGCTGCAATAACACTCGATTGAGCAATATTTAAATAAGTTTGATAGGTATCAACTGTGAAATTTGTAATTAACAATATTAGTAGTGACACAATAATAACCAATGTCGTGGTTACTCTTTTTTTTGTTTTTTTAGGTATCTTTATCTCATCAATAAACAACAGATTGTCTTTTTCAATTGCGTCACTGATAGCATCAAGTTCACTGACTTGTAGGCTACCTAGATCAACTTGATGCTTTGATGATGTCATATATTTTTATTTGATATTATGTCAGATAATTATTGGTAAATATTTTTTATAAAAGTCTTTTAAAAACCACTTACTGTGGTTGACTAATAAATACTATTAAAAGACTAAAGAAAGACTAAGAGCATAATAAAACATAAAATATTTAATATAATCAATAAGATATAACGGCTTTCACTTATGTTAAACCAAGTTTAGTACGTTGTTAAACCGAGTTTAGTACGTTGCTTAACCAGAATTGGTACGTTACTAAACCAGCTATAGTGCGCTACTTAACCCGTTTTAGTACGCTCGATTGTGGATAACTTAATCTGTATATTTTTAATACTTATTGTTACTTTAAAATCAATAACTTAAGCGCTGATTAAAATAAGTGCCGAAAATTATTATGTCTGACATACATTCGTTAAACCGCTTTTGATACGTATGTTTAGTAAATATTGTTGATATTTAAAAGGATTAAACCCGTTTTAGTACGCTGCTTAAATGAGTATCTGTCGATACATCGCATCGTTTAACCGGTTTTAGTACGTAGGTTATTTTCTGGTCGCGTATAATCTAAATGGATCAGCCCTACCCGTTCCTAATATTTCGGCGTCAATTAAAAAGCCAACTTTAATTAATTCTTCAACTGCTTTTGCGTAAGCAGTTTTCATATCGCATTTTCGACTGTGATAACCGACTGAGGCTGAGATATCATCAAGTTTATTTAGCTTGAAGAATTCCTTAGGTTGAGAGCTTAGGTATCGATGTAATGCTTTGGCCAAGCGATTTTTCAGTTTTCTACGCGTTTGCCAGTCAAAGTAGGTGTATTCACTCTCTAACCAATAAGTCACTATTGGTGAGAACTGTGCATAAATGATGCCTTCGGTTGAGTACAGCTGCCATTCTATATCGACGAGTTTTATTGGTTTTCCTATCTCACACTTACCCAAGTAACGATCTTCTTTTTTGAGGGTAAGTATTAAAGTGGTTGATGTAAGACGTTCCAGTGAATCCATAACGTCTTTTCGCATCTTCCCTCCTTTAGACATATTGAGTGCGTCGAGTATGTTAGAGACTGTGCATACGACAGTATCAACATTTACACTGCCTTTTTTGTTGGCTTTGTATGTTTGAGAGACTCTAATTGGCATGTTGTCATGTGGACCAATTAGTTTTTTGTTGGATAGTCGTGCCAAAGCATAAAGCACGTCTTCATCAAAGACACTTAAGTTTGCACCGTAACGTTTACCCTTTCCAAATGGTGTTTCAAACGGCAGTGCATTATCTTCATCAAGCAGTTCTTTTTGCTTGGCCTTGGTGATAGGCATGAAAATGGGGATTCGAGTGAGTAATGTGGGAAAAACTTCTCGGTCGGCAACAGGAATTGCGTCAAATAAACCAAGTTGTTCATTTTTATATATTTCAGCTTCAGCCAGCGCAACAATCTTGTCACTGGTCATGCCATTTCGGGCCTTGGTCTCTTTTTTAAGTTCAGGTGTCGATGGTTCTAATTCAGTTTCAAGCGCCCTTCTTTCTTTTATGCGCTGTTCTGCGTCTTTGCCACGTTTAAGAACACGCTCCATAGCTTTGGTTGCCACTGTTTTACCCTCCGGCATAACTTGATTATTTATTGCTCAGGATTCAAATCATGCAATTATTATTATTTTTATCCTTCAAACAGCATCAGATTAGCTATTTATACCCAATAATGCCATATATTGTCAAGAAAAACGAATAATGTATTTGAATTAGTTTAGTTATATGTATAATAAAAAATAAAAAGAGGCACCGTAATCTTTAGACAATTCTACAACTATTTAATAAAAAAATTATAAAAGAGAGGGAACATGGCCGTATCTATAAATGAGCTTGCTGATCTGGTGCAACGCTCAGATAAAATCATTAATCATATTAAAACACATATTTTTAGCCCGGATGGACAAAAGAGATTCGATAAAGCTTTCAAAATTGGTGAAGCTTCATCATTAATAGGGCGTCATCCAGCAACCATTCGTGATGCAGAAAAGCAGGGTGCAATCTCAGCAATACGCGCTGATGCATCAAATGCGCGTGGATTTTCATTATCTGAAATTAATAAAGCACGTCGGCACTTTAATACCATGCCACGGTTAGAAGCTAATGAGGAACCTGCTGTACTGGCTGTGCAAAATTTCAAAGGCGGCGTAGGTAAGACCAGTATTGCGGTACATCTGTCACAGTGGTTGGCTATTCGTGGATTTAGAGTGTTATTAATAGACCTGGATAGCCAGGCATCTGCAACAACGCTATTTGGTTATACGCCAGATATGGATATAAATGCGGATGACACATTGCTACCGTTTTTCGAAGGTGAGCAGCGCACCATGCATTATGCGATCCGGGATACGACTATAGAGAACCTGAGTTTAATTCCCGCTAATCTGCAACTTTATAATGCGGAATATATGGTGGCGGCTAATCACGCACAACGCCCGATTTATTCATATTTGCCTGAAGGTATTGAGAGTATTAAGAAAGACTTTGAAGTAATCATAATTGATCCGCCGCCTGCGCTGGGTATGCTCAGTATTAATGCTTTAGTGGCGGCGACCAGCTTGTTGATCCCAATGCCGCCCAGGATGTTGGACTTCACGTCATCGCTGCAATTTTTTAATATGTTGCACGAAACGCTGGATGAAATTCAGCAACACTACAAAACAGAAATTGAATATGATTTCGTTAAACTGGTTACCTCCAAGAAGAAGCAGCGCAATACCAATGAAAAGTATGCGCGTGCTGAAGACGATATTTTAGATCTTGCTAGACGCATATTTGGCAGCGAATACATGCTTGACAGTATTATTTATGAATCAACTGCCATTGATAATGCCGCAAGTGAGTTTAAAACGTTGTTTGAGGTTCATGGGCAAACGACCGGCTATAAGAGTTTTAGGACCGCAATGGCATCCATCAATGCAATGTGTGAAGAGGTGTTACAGGAGCTTCTTACGCATTGGCCTAGTATTAAAAGCAAAATTAAAGCAGCATAAGAACAGTGGAGAACAATAATGCCTAGAATAAAAATAAATGAAATTGCAGAAGGTGCTGATTTGGACAATATAGATGTAAAACCACGGCACAAAACCGGCCTGCATAGTCGTGGCAGGGCGTTTCTATCGCAGAACACGAACCCGGCACTGGAAGAGGCTGCTGAAACAGGTTTAAGTGAATTAACAGTCTCTACCGATGATTGCCGTTTATGGGAATATAACGATCGTATTTATGAAGGTCTTAGCATGGAGAATTGTAAGTCATTAGTTGATGACATACAGATGAATACACAACTACAGCCGGTAATAGCCAGGCGAGATCCAGAGGGTAAAAAAGCCTATCAAATAATTATTGGTACGCGACGTTTCTGGGCCTGCTCACATATCCCAGCTAAAAGAATAAAAATAGCGCTTATTGATGTTGATGATAAGCAAGCCTATAAAATCATGCGCAGTGAAAACGAAGAGCGCGATGATACTACAGCGTATGAAAAAGCAGTGAATGCAAAGAAAGTAATCGCAGAAATCTATGAGGGTAATCAAAAAAGCTATTGCCTGGAAAATGATATAGGTGAGGGTACATTGTCGAACTGGATGGCCATTGCGGATATGGCACAAGAAATTATTAGTGTGATCCAAAATAAATTTGAGATAAGCGTTAAACAGGCAATACAGCTTCGCTCATTGATGAATAAATCTTCTAAATCGAAAAAAGCGATTCTTGAAAAAGCGCAAAAAATTAAAGGTGAAAACTTAGCGACTGCTAAAGCAATGAAGGAATTGATTACGGCAGGGAAGAGTGCATTACAGACCAGAACAAGCAAACCAGTTGAAAAGACTTATCTGGTAGCAGGGGATAAGAATGGCGTAATTGTAAAGCAGGCAGCCAGTGGAGCCATTTCTATCAAGGTAAGTAAAGCGGCGGGAGCTGATAGAGCTGGTGTGCTTAAGGCGCTGACTAAGTTTCTTTCATAACAGAACGATTCAACGGTTGAATTGTTTAATAACGTATTGATAAATATAAAAATAATAGAATTAAAATAATAAAAAAAGCAGTTAAATCTAGCTAAGATTCGACGGAAGCATAAAGTTATTGAAATCAGAAGAAAGGATATTAAGTGGGGACAACGGTATTTAAAAAGGATGTAGCGCCAATTTGTTTTCATATGAAAACAAATTGGCGTATAATCTTTGTATGCAGATTGATATCGATTTGATTCAAGCCGGGCAGTGGACTGAACGACTATTGCAGTCTGATATTCCGCTGCAGGAAATTGAACGTGCGCGTCTGTATGGGCTTTATGATGATGTTCATGTCAGAGCGCTAGA
>CAZNGU010000170.1:0-5507 GCA_964572325.1 uncultured Methylomarinum sp. | reverse complement strand
TGTTATTCTGTTTAATCTCGATAAAATAGTATTAGAAAAATACCGCAGTCAGTTTGACAAGATAGTCGCCCATCTGGAGATGCCATTAAAATATGAGTCTCTATCCAGAGCGCTAGAGCAGGCGGATGCCCTGATTCCAGTGAGTGATGCAGCATCTGTGAAAAAGATGGTAAGTCGTATCCCCAAGCTGGGCGGTAACAGTGCGACTATTCAATATGTTCGAACCATGATTGAGCAGGTGGCCAAAACCGATGCCAGTGTACTGATTCTGGGTGAATCTGGTACAGGCAAAGAAGTTGTGGCGAGGAACATTCATGCCTTATCGAATCGCTGTAAAGAAGGCTTTGTACCGGTTAATTGTGGTGCAATTCCAGCCGAGCTGCTGGAAAGCGAATTATTTGGCCATGAGAAAGGCGCTTTTACCGGAGCAAATGTGCAGAAAATTGGCTTATTTGAAATGGCGGATAATGGCACACTGTTTCTTGATGAAATAGGTGAATTGCCACTGTCTTTACAGCCTAAACTATTAAGAGCATTAGAAACGGGGCAGTTTAGACGGGTAGGGGGGACGCGTACATTAGGTTCGAGTGCTCGAATAATCTGTGCAACACACCGTAATTTATCGCAAATGGTAAAAGGCGGAGCCTTTAGAGAAGATTTATTTTATCGCTTGTCAATATTTCCAATACAAATCCCACCATTAAGGAAACGATTAAAAGATATTCCTGATATTGTGGAACGATTACTGCTGCAATTTAACAAGAGGGAAGGGCGCAATTACAATATTGACAAAAATGCGTTGATCAAACTCATTAAACATCAATGGCCAGGCAATATAAGAGAATTAAAAAACTGCTTATTACTTGCAAGCAGTCTCTGCCAGAATCAGAGCATTAAGGAACAAGATATAACGTATATGCAACAACATATTCATGAAACAGAAGCTGTTGCTTTCAATAGTGCAACAGACAATACTCAAAAAACAAATACAAACCCTTTGTTGCAAATGGAGTGCGAAGTCATCAATTCGCTGATACAAACACATCAGGGTAATCGTAAATTAATTGCAGATGAAATGAACATTAGTGAACGAACACTATATCGAAAGTTGAAGCGTTTTGGATTAAATTAACCGAGTAATATGAAAACATTATTAGAGGACAGGGTATTTTTAATAGATTGGAATTTTAAAAGTATAGATTCCAGCACCGGCGAAGCAGAGCCACTTTTAAATATACAAAAAGAAATATCTAAAATTAAATCATTACCTCCTTTACCTGGAATTGCTGCGCGCATTATGAAACTGGCGGCTGACCCTATGGCTGATTCAACTAAACTTGCGGAAATTATAGAGCTGGATCCATTATTAACAGCTCAAGTCATTCGCTGGGCAAGTTCTGCACTTTATGGCTATGCCGGAAAAATTTCATCGGTCAAAATTGCAATCACTCATGTGCTAGGCTATCAATATGTATTTAATCTGGTACTGGGGCTGTCCGCATTATCTCCATTAAAAGCGCCTTCTGAGGGTGTTATAGGGATCACTGCTTTCTGGACTCATGCATTAGCAAGTACACATTTAATGAAAGCGCTTAATGAAAAACAGCCTGTCGAGCAACAAACAGAACCACAAACTGTCTTTTCTGTCGCACTACTTCATAATATTGGTTTTCCTTTACTTGGTCATCAGTTTAGAGATAAATTTTGGGGATTATCCAAGCTGATAGAAGCAAACCCTGAACTTAATCCAGTCAAACTCGAAAGTTTTTCATTGGGAGCTACTCATTGTGAATTAGGTTGCTGGTTGCTGAAAACCTGGTTGATGCCTCATCCAATAATTGATGTAGTGTATAACCATCACAACCCTCACTACAGAGGTGAAAATTACCAGCTTAATTTACTCACTTATCTGAATGATATTTTATTGGCTCAGCTAGACATTGGTGACGGTTATAAAAATAGTGATTTTGAGCAAGTGCTCGAAACCTTGCATCTAAGCCAACACGACTGTAATGAAGTACTAGAAAAGATGGAAGATAAATTAACAGACATCAAAGCATTAGTTGATGTTTGTACAGCAAGAAAATAATTTTAAACCATAGAACGTCATAGTGAATCTCATGAAATTTGAATATTGAGAAATGATATTAGAATTCGGCTAAGGGATAATATATAACTTCGCATAATTAGGCCGGGCATTATGTAACTAAATGCCCGTGTAAAATTTTAATACATGGGCGTTTTTTTGCATAATCCCAGTTATGCGAGGTTATTTTTGTCTTTTAACACCATTCTTTTTTAGCTTTTTCAATGTATTTTGTTTTTACTATACTTAATAATCCGATTTTTGCTTTGATTCCTGTATAGGCTTCTATTGATTTTTTATTTTGTTTTGATAAATGAGGTATTTGTTTTGTGAAGTCTTTAATATTTAAATGTCTTTTTCTTTTCATTAATACTTTGAAGTGGACTTTATTTACTGCTTTTTCAATTTTCCCATTACATTTTTCACATATTAGATTATTATTATCCCAATACACTGATTTACATTTACTTACACATGCAAACATTGGGATATCATTTTCATCTGAGAATGTTATGTGAAACGGTGAATTAATTATTATCATTTTTTGTTTTCTTCGTATTTTTTCAGTGTTTTTTCATAGGCCGCTCTTGATTGACCATCCAGACCTCTTACAAATTCTTCCTCTTCTAGGTGGGCTTCATAATCTTTTAATGCCTCAATTTTTTCATCATAAAGCTCAGGGTTCTTTTCTTTTTCAGCTTCATAAATTATTTCTTCTAGCACTGGTGGTGGTTGTTCAGCAATTAGATACCGGTCAGGACTAGAACTATAATTTCTAAGATTGTTGATAAATGTAAAGTCATCATCAATACTTTCCCAAATTGCCATATTTAGTTCAAAGTCACTCGTACTTCTAGATATTTCAGAAACCATTTTCATAAATTCAATAAGTTCTAATTTTGAATTTTTTTCTCCTTTGCAAATTTCGTCTGTCGAAATATTTAATATTTCACTTAATTTGGCTATTTGAGAGGCTTTTGGTTCTGTCTTGCCGTTTTCCCATTTGCTGTAGGTTTGTACAGTTACGCTTACTTGCTTTGCCGCATCTTCCTGTTTTAAGTTTTTTTTCAGTCTTGCATTTCTTATAACATCATTAAGAGCCATTATTTTATCCAGCTTAAACTTTTGTTTCATCATAGCACTGCTTTTCTTTGTCTTTACCTTGTCTTTAAGTTATGATTAAGTCTACTTAAAGATAAATGTAATTGACAGGTTTTTTTAGTGGAAATGAATTTTCAGATAAAAGATAAAGGTGCGCGGTTAATAATATGCACCTTTTGTCCTATTTTAGGAATTTACGAGGCTAATTGTGCTTGATTGGTCGCTGGTTCATTTTCCTATTGTTCATGATCCTATTGCGTCAGGTTTCGTACTTTCTGTTAATCCTGATGGTACTGAAGAATGGTGTTCACCTAAACGACTTCAAGCCAAAGGAAGCTTTGAGAAATCAATTTCTATTAAAAGCATTGATTGCGGTGGAGTAGGGCAAGCATCCCATTTATGGTGTAACGGTAATCCATCCAAGTTTTTACAAGGTCATAATGTTTTTGGTAGTGATGATGCTGTTTCACTTTTATATGATGTTTTTTGCATCCTTGTTAAGCAATTCAATTTACATCCTACAGATGAAGAAATTTACCGCATAAAAACGGGGGATTATCCGTTAAAAATGTTTGATGTGAATTATTCGTTTTCTTTGCCTTGTCGTTCTGATGTTTTGGCTTTTATACGGGCTTTAGAATTTAAGGCTAAAACTCGACACGGTAGACCATCCATGAAAGGAGGTACTTTATATTTCGGTAAAAACTCTAAGCGTTGGGCGATTAAACTTTATTGCAAAGCAGAGGAAATTTTAACAAAAACCGGCAAACTGCCATTAGAACTGGAGGGGCAGGGGATAGAAGACTGGGTAGAAGATAAATTAAGAATTGAATTAAGGCTATTAGCTAAAGAATTAGAAGAACTGAATATTAAAAAATTAAAAGACTTAAACAAAAATATATTACAAAAATTATTTAATGATTATTTAAAGAGAATTGATATGAATGAGCAAATAAAATTAACTGATAAAATTTTGATGGAAATGCCTAATAAATTACGTTCGACTTATACCTTATGGTCTGAAGGCCATGATTTAAGAAATATGATTTCTAAATCTACTTATTATCTTCATCGTAAGGATTTAAAAGAATTTGGAATTAATATTGATCTTAGACCGGAATCTACTAATAAAACTAATGTGGTTCCACTGGTTAAAATTCTGGAGGCGGTTCCGGCTGAAATTCCTTATTGGGCTTTTGATAAAGGGCTTGTTCATCACTCGGCTGTCAGATAGGTTTTTCCATGATTATTGAATTTGAAACGACTGAACTGATTGATAATGATTTTCCAAATAATAAGCCTGGAGCAAAGGAAGGCTCTCGGTGGTATACACGAAAACAACCGTGTTTAATGTTTAAGGATAATTCCAAATATCCAGATAAATTTTTAATGCCATTAGTTTTTTCTGGCAATAAAGACGATCAGCAAGCTTTTCCCGCTTTTCCTGTGGGTCAATATGAATTAACAGATCAGGCTCATGGCTTCGATAGTAGGCATAATCCTGTCTGTGATTACACCAAGATAAAATTATTGCCCCAAAAAAAATTAAAATAACTACTACACATTGCTGGTGGTTTGAGCCGTTACTTATCCCACCAACTAATGACAACCATTACTTGAGAGGTAATAATTATGACTAACTCTAACTTATCATCCGAAGATTTAAAAGCTGAAGCGCAATATCTAGAAATACTCAGTAAAACTCAGCATTTTTTAACCAATACCCAATATGAAGAGTTTTGCCATTTGGCTGAACATTATGATGCTTTGTACAAACTTTTAAACTCTTATACTTTGGATCCTAATTTAAAACATATTGCTCCTTTGTTAGAACGTATAAACTCTAGTTTTTTTGGGCAACTTGAAAATTTTTCATCAATGACGATTGAATAATATAAAGGCACTAACGCAAGCGCAAGCGCGTTGGTGCTTTATTACAGAAGGCTTTTGATCTTGCGCGGCTCTAGCTCTATGCGCATTAGCGAAGCGGTACGCTTCTAGAATCAAAGTGACTAATTAACAGATATACCTTATTTATCAATTTCGATATTAAGATAAGAAATCAGATATACGTGAAAAACCAGCCATCATAATTAACGCTCTTGCTTTTGATGGCTGGAAAGTTCACTGCTTTGGATACACACTCCAATGAACTCCCAAGAGAAGCGGATAACAGGGTATCAGTTTCTTTTGATCTTAAAATCAATTAAATAAAAACCCAGCGTTAGCGGTTTTTAACCGGTATTGTCCACGACAAACACAAACGCCCAAGGCTACACTTGCACATTAACAACTATTTAGAACTTCGCATAATTAGGCC
>CAZNGU010000169.1:0-5513 GCA_964572325.1 uncultured Methylomarinum sp. | reverse complement strand
CTATGTACCGGCTCGTGCACCTTTTGATATGTGGGATAGGGATGCCAAGCACGGAGTAAAACTTTATATTCGCAAAGTATTTATCACAGATGATGCTGAACAATTAATGCCTCGTTATTTGCGGTTTGTTCGTGGCATTATTGATGCCGACTCATTACCGTTAAATGTTTCAAGAGAAATTCTTCAGCAAAGTAAGCAAATTAGCACCATTAAAGCCGGTGCGGTTAAAAAAGTACTCGGTTTATTGAAATCATTAAGTAAAGATGCTGAAACCTATGAAAAATTCTGGTCACAATTTGGTAATGTTATTAAAGAAGGTGTGATAGAAGATCATAAAAATAAAGATGCCATTGCTAAATTATTACGTTTTTCATCTACCCATACTGATAAGGAAAAACAGGATGTTTCATTAGCTGACTATGTAGAGCGAATGAAAGAAGGCCAGGAAAAAATTTATTATGTAACTGCCGATAGCTTTTCTGCCGCAAAAAACAGCCCTCATTTAGAGATCTTCCGTAAAAAAGGCATTGAAGTTTTACTAATGGCTGATCGTGTCGATGAATGGTTGATTTCCAACTTGACTGAGTTTGACAGCAAGCAATTGCAGTCAGTCGCTAAAGGCGAACTGGATCTTGACAAACTGGATACAGAAGAAGAGAAAAAAGAGAAAGAGGAAACCAGTAAGGATTTTGAAGCAATTCTTAAACAAATGAAGGAAGTGTTAGGTGATAAAGTCAGCGAAGTACGAGTCACTAATCGTTTGACAGATTCACCTGCCTGCCTAGTAACAGGTGATCATGATATGAGCCTGAATATGGAGCGTATTATGAAAGAAGCTGGTCAGTCTATGGATATGATGGGTATGGGGGGCAGTAAACCTATCTTTGAAATTAATCCAACACATGCTTTAGTCACAACGATTAAAGATGAAACAGATGATGAGCGATTTGCTGATATCACCAAAATCCTGTTTGACCAGGCTATTTTGAGTGAAGGTGGGCAATTGGACGACCCGGCGTCATTTGTTCATAAACTGAATGGTTTATTACAAGGTTTGTTAAAATAACTAAGTCATAATGTAGCATTAAAAAAGGCCGGTTTATCCGGCCTTTTTTATGTTCACTGGAAAACTTGTTAGCTTGGGGGTTCGCTGTTGAACTGGCAGCAGAAATAAGCAGCCAGTACGAAATTCATATAAAATTAGTCGATGACAGCAATAACAAGGTTAGATAAAAAAAATGATAAAAGCTAAGCTTTTAGTGTTAGTCATAGCACTATTAATAACATCGTCCAGCCATGCTCAGCGTTATGCACTAGTAATAGGCAACAGTAATTATGGCAAAAACATTGGTTTTTTAAAAAACCCGGTCAATGATGCCAGAGATATGTCGGCCTTATTAAAAACCAAACAATTTAAAGTCACTACGTTAACTGATGCTACCCAACGTCAGATGGAAGATGGTATTGCCGCGTTCACAAAAAAACTGAATAATGAAAAGGCAGTCGGCCTGTTTTTTTATGCCGGGCATGGAGTTGAAGTGGGAGGTAGAAATTATTTGATTCCATTAGGGGCAAATATACAAGGTGAAGGTGATGTAAAGTTTGAATCGGTAGATGCAGGGCGGGTAATGAGTGGCATGGAATACGCGGGAAATAATCTTAATATGGTGATTCTGGATGCCTGTAGAAACAACCCTTTTAGTCGAAGTTTCCGTTCTGCCAGCCGGGGCTTGGCAGAAATGAACCCACCCAAAGGCTCCTTAATACTCTATGCCACCTCACCTGGTGATGTGGCTTCGGATGGTAAAGGCCGTAATGGTTTGTTTACCCAATATTTACTCAAAGCCATCGACACCCCTAATTTTAATGTAGAAAAAGTCTTTAAAACCACGGCTAATAAAGTTTATAAAGCTACCAATAAAAAACAGTTACCCTGGCAATCAGGTGTAATATTGGGGGATTTTTACTTTACCGTCAATGCACCCAAGGCAAAATCCATCAACATTAACTCCGCAATAGTGGATACAAAACAAGCGGAATTAATCTATTGGGACGGGATTAAAAACGAAACTGCGCCTGATTTTTTCAGAAGTTATCTGGCGCAATACCCAGAAGGCATTTATGCCGCACTTGCCAAAATAAAAATACAGCGCGATGGCAGTCGCGTGGTGGTAGAGGCACATGAACCAGAAAAACAAACAGCCAGGCTAAGCATAAAAACCAGTCCCGATAAAGCTAGCATCAGAATACTCAATATCGCGCCTAAATATCAACCGGGCATGGTACTTAAACCTGGACGATACCATATAGAAGTCAGCCAAAAAGGCTATCAGCGACATACCGAATGGCTGGAATTAAAAAATGAAGACACTGTACACAGCGTTGTTTTAACGGTGTTAGATAGGCCTGTTGTTACTGCAAGTAAGCAATATTCAGCGGGAATAAAACCCGACATGGCTAATATTAGAGCAGGCTGTTATCAAATGGGCAGTCCAGATTGGGAAACAGATCGAGATGATGACGAAAGACGACATCAAGTCTGTGTGAGTAATTTTCAACTGGGTAAAAAAGAAGTCACCGTGGGTGAGTTTAAACAATTTGTCCGGGCAACCGGTTATCGTACCCAGGCAGAACAGAATATAAAAGAACAGGTCTGTTATGCTTCCAATAGCAGTGGAAGTGAATGGGCTTATCGTAAGGGATATTATTGGAATCATGTCAGTTTTAGCCAAACTGATCAGCACCCTGTGGTTTGTGTGAGTTGGTTTGATGTGCAAAATTATATCAGTTGGCTGAATGAAAATAGTGCTGGAGGATACCGCCTGCCTAGCGAAGCAGAATGGGAATTTGCCGCCAGAGCAGGCAGTCAAACTGCTTATTTTTGGGGGAATGCTGTAGATGCACAAGCCTGTCGTTATGCGAATGTGAATGATAAAAACTGGTCTAATAAATTTCCTTGTAATGACAGAGCTAAATTTACTCAAAAAGTAAAAAGTTATAAGCCGAATGATTTTGGTTTATATGATATAAGCGGCAATGTCTGGAAATGGACTTGTTCGGAATATGATAAAAGCTATAGTGGTGGCGAGAAAAAATGCGCAAGCAAAAATAATGCCAATAATAGCGATGTGTTTGTGATACGCGGTGGTTCTTTCGGCGCTGCCCCGCAGAGGTTGCGTGTAGCTGCCCGCAGTAGGAATAAAGCGTGGGTACGGTACGACGCTACCGGCTTTCGTTTAGCCAGGACTTATTAACCCTTTTTCTTTTGACTTTTACCCTTTTTAAATGTTTTGAGTAAACCCGATAATTTACCTTTAACGGTGCAGCGTTGTCATATCAAGGGGTCAGCTAACTTGATTTTCATGTGCTGGAGTACTAGTAAGAATGTATTCTAAACGCTCCGCATTGTTCTAGTTTAACAAGTAATTGTAATTTTGATTTCATACGTTTGATTGTTTGTCGGATTCAACCTTGAAGTACAATCCTGGTGTTCATGCGATCTCATGTTTTCCATAAAGCACAATGCGATTTGTTTTACGGAAAAAGAATGGGGCATGCTACAATCCATAAAAACATCTTTTAATAAGGATAATAGTATGAGGACAACGTTAAATATTGATGATGATATGATGGCTAAAGTGATGTCTTATACCGGACAAGATAACCGCTCAAAAGCAGTTAGGTTGGCGTTAGCCTCATTTGTTCAGGAGCAGAAGAAAAAAAAATTACTGGCATTAAGAGGGCAGGTGGATATGGAAAGTGATTGGGAAAAATTACGTGTTCTTGACAAAAGTCCGCTATGAATAAAGTGTTAATAGACACCTGTGCGTGGATAGACTTTTTACGCTCAAAAAAAGGTGTTTTAGGTAATGTAGTTGCCAGCACCATTGAAAAAGATCAAGCCTTATTGTGTGGCGTTATAGTTACTGAGTTGCTACAAGGTGCCAAAGGTAAAAAAGAAAAACAACAACTAGAGTTTCTTTTTTCAGCGATTGAAATACTGGAAACTACAAAAAATGATTGGATTGAAGCCGGTTTGAGTCTTCAATCTTTGAGGCAAAATGGAATAACATTACCGGTAAGCGACGCACTGATTGCTACCATTGCATCTCGATATTCAGTCTCTGTGCTGACTGTTGATAAGCATTTTGAATATTTACCAGTGACAACTATTCATTTACCTGAACAATCATCCTAAATGGAATTTAAACTAAAAAATACTGATGGCCATGCACGCAGAGGACAATTAAGCTTTTCTCGGGGCATCATTGAAACGCCTGTTTTTATGCCTGTCGGTACTTATGGCTCAGTTAAATCATTGACATCTGAAGAGCTAACAGGTTTCGGTGCACAAATTATTTTAGGCAATACCTTTCATCTTATGTTGCGCCCCGGCATGGAGGTGGTAAAAGCACACGGTGATTTACACGACTTTATGCATTGGGACAAACCCATATTGACTGATTCGGGCGGCTTTCAGGTTTTTAGTCTGGGTGCCATGCGTAAAATTACAGAAGAAGGGGTGACGTTTAAATCCCCTATCAACGGCAGCAAAATTTTTATGGGGCCTGAAGAGTCCATGCAAGTCCAGCGTGATTTAGGCTCAGATATCGTCATGATTTTTGATGAATGTACACCTTATCCGGCCACTGTTCAGGAAGCTGCAGACTCCATGCGCCTGTCTTTGCGCTGGGCAAAACGCAGTAAACAAGCGCATGGCGATAATCTGTCCGCATTATTTGGCATCGTACAAGGCGGTATGTTTGAACATTTACGTCAGGAATCCATTGAGGGTCTGGTTGATATAGGGTTCGATGGCTATGCGATTGGCGGGCTTTCGGTAGGCGAACCCAAACAGGAGATGATGGCGACACTGGATGCTGTTCATCATAAAATGCCAATAGATAAGCCGCGTTACTTAATGGGCGTAGGTACACCTGAAGACCTGGTGGCGTCGGTTAGACGCGGAATAGATATGTTTGATTGCGTCATGCCTACACGCAATGCCAGAAATGGTCATTTATTTACTCATACTGGGGTTGTCAGAATTAGAAACAATCAGTATGAATTTGATACCCGTCCTCTGGATGAGTCTTGTGCTTGCTATACCTGCCAGAACTATTCGCGCGCCTATTTGCGTCATCTGGATAAATGCAAAGAAATATTAGGTTCAAGATTAAATACCATTCATAACCTATATTATTATTTAAAGCTGATGGAAAACATGCGGAAGGCAATTGAAAAGCATGAGTTTGATGAGTTTATTCATACTTTTTATCAGTTACGCGGTAAATCTATACCAAATGTGTCATAATGGCAGGTTTTAATCTGGATGGCTTTCAAGCGGAGTCTCAGGTAATTTATAATAATAACAGAGGAAAGCAATGAGTTTTTTTATATCTGATGCAATGGCTCAAGCAGCGCCAGCAGGGTCATCACCTGGTGTTGAAGGTCTGCTATTTCCATTAGCAATTTTGGCATTTTTTTATTTTTTATTTATTCGCCCTCAAGCT
>CAZNGU010000168.1:0-5534 GCA_964572325.1 uncultured Methylomarinum sp. | reverse complement strand
CATTGATGCGCTTCCTCTCGTCAGCACATCCTACATTATTTTAAAGCCACACCCTGCTCCCTTTGCGCTAATACACACTGAGTAGTTACTCATTGTTAATGTAAACTTTCATGATAAAAAGCTTTAAACTTGCCATCAGCAGTGGAGCGAAACGCAAAAATGCCATTAAAGTCTCTGGGTAAGCGAATCACGTGGCGTTTATCAATACCCAGAGAAATGCCAAGTCGAAATTGATTAGTGTGTAACATCAGTCCCTGCTTGTTGCTTATCCAGGCAATAGGCTCCATATCTGGAATGCTCCACTCCTTTTCTGTTATTTCCATTAATTGAGCTTGTTGAATTTTTGTAAATAATTCATCAAGCTCCAATTCCAGAGAATTATTATGCTTTGGATAAAATAGAATGACCTCCGCATGACCCAGGGTAAGCCCTGCATTAGAGCTATCTGTATTCAGATAGGCTCCCCAGGACTCCTTACTAACCATACGGACAGACTCATTTGCAAAAAACCTCAGCTTAACCGTGCCTATATCATTGATAGCACAACCATTTAATAAGCAGATAAATATTAAAATAACAAGTTTTCTTGCCCTATCCATTGTTATTATTCATTATTGAATGACCAACTGCTCCGGCGTAGGTGCATGTAATGTGCGAAGATAATTTAATAATTCCTCTTTATCCGCTGCGGGTAATAAAACAAATTTTTGTTTTGCCTCTTCTGCTTCCCCACCATGCCATTTTATGGCTTCGGTTATAGTTGTTGCCCTGCCATCATGTAAATACGGTGCTGTATCGGCCAAGCCCCACAAGCGCGCGGTAATAAATGCTCTATTGGCTTTATCATCTGCACCGGCTAGTGATTCCTGAAGCCTGGGCCCCATATCATGGCGTTTAAGATCTGAAAACAGCTTAACTAACATGCCGCCACTGTTTGCTGGATCAGCTTCAAAATTAGCAGATGAATTTATTAAGTCCACTTGATAATATTGGTTTTGAGCAGAAAAGGGTGCTTTAGGTTGTTCTGGTTGCTGGTAAGGCAGATGATGTTGTTTGATCCTCATCACCGGAACATGACAGCTATCGCAACCAATTTGAGCAAACACCTGTGCTCCATCTCCACTATAAACAGCCTGACGTGGACGATGGGTTGTGGTGTTATATATTGCCAGGGCTGACATTTCGCTGATTGTTACTTCATTTTTAACACCATCACCATCATGATCAACATCTTGCCCCACTATTTCTACCGGTTCCATACCCATGTGAAATCGTATTGCACCACAATCAAAATCACGTGTGGTAATGTTATTGCCTTTTCTGCCGAAAGGTTTAACCACTAAATCGCCATCAATTCCTTTTAGATTTGTGGTGTCTAGTACCAAGGTAGCTTGTCTCTCTTTCATTTCAGCATATTCCCCAAAGTGCTTACCATCTGAATATATATGAGGAGCTTTGGTGATAGCAATAAAATGTCTGAGCTTGGCTAGCTTTCTTTTTATTAGTTTACCTAGCCTGGTTTTCTTGCTTGTTGCTTCAGGCTCTGCCGACATGCGATCACAATTCGTTTTGGTTGCTATTAACTCCGGTTCTTTCAGTCCGCCTGCTACTGGTTTCCAGAATACCGAACCGAAATCAACAGTATGAGTTTTTAATTTAATGGATTTATTTGGAATCATTGGTGCTTGCGCCAATTGTTTTTGTAGCGATGCTGTCATTTCCTTGGCCAATAGTTCAACTCCACCTGAGCCAAAAACAAAGGGTGGGTTAATGACACGTCCATCATAAGTTGCAGCATCAGAATTTGCAGGATTTGGATTAGTCGTTTCCAGTATGCTCGCCATAGGAAATGCATTTGCAGACGCACCACCGACACCACCTACGCCAAATACTGCAGGAACTTTGCTATTATCAACAATAGAATGGCATTCCAGGCAGGTTTGTGAATCCAGGCCATTCACTCTAAGGAAAAATCGATTACCTTCTCCAGGATTATTTCCATAAGAAGGGAATGCCGGTAATGTAAGTCTGCCACCGGGTTCTTTGAGGTTTGATGGATTGCTCGGCCCATCACCAAGACCATCATAAACATTAAAGGGTGTTGAAAACACGGCTTGGCCATTTAATCTAAGTTCCGTCAAATTACTTGCTTGAGTAATCACGGTATTTCTAAAATTATTAGTACGCCGGTTTCCCTTTTCTCCCGGTTCATCAATGATTACTCTTTTGGTGGTAGTAACTGGTGTTCGATCTGTGGTCATTGATGTGGTACAGCCGAGGACTGAGACCAGAAAGAATATTAATATTATTATATGAGATGCTACTTTCATTTTAAAACCCCTTTATACTTAGAAGTGAAGTTATTAAATTCTCACTCCTTATTTATTTATCACGTTGTAAACACTGAATGCTGTTTTATAAGTTATACGCGTAATTCATTTCTAATTAAATAACTCAAATGAGTCATTTTTAATATTCAAGTCCTCAGAACCTGTTCAAGATTGTCAGGAGCACTTGCTAAGTAGGGGATTAGCACGAAATAACTTGAGTGGTTAGCGTAGGATGTTGTTCGTCTTCAAGGCGTGGCGGAGGGCGCATAACAGGCTATGTAACCGTAGCCGCAACGTAGAAACCAGGAGTTACACAAATAAATGAGGATTTCGAGCGCCGCTCAAGCACAATTAGCAATGGTGCTGTAGATCTTGAGCAGGTTCTAAGGAAGATGGAAAGAAAAACCCCGCCTAATATTGAACGATTATTTCTTTTCAGCTCTCTAAGGGTTAACACTAAAACCAAGTCATGAAAAATCAAATAGAAAAAAACATCAGTAAGACAAAGTACTGGCATTTGCTTGAAGATGGACGAATTCAATGTGATTTATGTCCTCGATTCTGCAAATTACATGATCAACAACGAGGGCTTTGTTTTATTAGACAAAATAGTGATCAACAGATTGTGTTAAGTAGCTATGGTCGTTCCAGTGGTTTTTGTATAGATCCTATTGAAAAGAAACCACTCAATCACTTTTATCCGGGTACGCCGGTATTTTCTTTTGGAACAGCAGGCTGTAACCTGGCCTGTAAATTTTGCCAGAATTGGGATATTAGTAAATCCAGGGAAATGGATTCCCTTATGAACCAGGCCAGTCCAGAAGCTATAGCCAAAGCAGCATTAAAAGCAAAGTGTAAAAGTGTTGCCTACACCTATAATGATCCAGTAATTTTCCATGAATATGCCATTGATACTGCACAAGCCTGTAAAGAACTAGGCATAAAGTCAGTGGCGGTATCCGCAGGTTATGTTTGTGCTGAGCCTCGCGCTGAATTCTATCGATATATGGATGCGGTTAATATTGATCTAAAAGCATTTAGTGAAAGTTTTTATCATAAAATCACCGGCTCTCATCTTCAATCTGTTTTAGAAACGATCAAATACATCAAACAGGAAACCGATGTCTGGTTGGAGTTAACGACTTTACTTATACCTGGAGAAAATGATTCGGAAAAAGAATTACAGGCAATGACCCAGTGGGTGGTTGAACAGTTAGGTTCATCGGTGCCCTTACATTTTTCAGCATTTCATCCTGATTGGAAAATGCTTGATAAACCCAGAACAGCGACTGCGACATTATTAATGGCAAGAAAAATTGCCTTAGAAAATGGTGTGCATTACGCCTATATTGGAAATGCTCATAATAAAGAAGCAGATAGCACCTATTGTCATCAATGTGGTGAACTGTTGATTGGTCGGGACTGGTATCAATTATCAGAATGGAATCTTGACCTAACAGCCAACTGCTTATCCTGTGGAGCACGTTGTGCTGGTCTGTTTGATGAAGACGTTGGGCATTGGGGAGCTAAACGGCAGACGGTTAGGGTTTGAATTATTACTGTTTAATATTGCCGTTTGAATATTGTGCTGTATTCATGCTACTATAATTCGTAAGTCATTAATTTATTAGTATTTTTTAACTATTTTATTAAGTCATGATACAAATGACAGCCAATTTTTTATTTTGTCAGGATTACCCCTAGTCGGTGTCAGTGCCTGTCTGCTCGGACAAGCTGTTCGCTATGATGGCTGTGATAAATATACAGCACTCATAAGTGAAGAACTAAGACAGCACTGCCGTTTAATTGCTGTTTGTCCTGAAGTTGAAATTGGCCTGGGTGTGCCCAGGGCAAAAATACAGCTCACTCAGATTGGAATATCTATTAAAGTTTTACAAATATCGGATCAGCAGGTTGATGTCAGCCTTGATTTGCAAAATTTCGCGATAGAATTTATTAAGCTGCATTCACCATTAGGCCTGGTATTACAAGATAAATCACCCAGTTGTGGGATAGAAAATACTAAATTATTTTCACCATCAGGTGAGCAAATAGGGCTGAGTAGCGGACTGTTTGCGGCGACAATAATGGATTTAGCCCCTCATATTCAAATGATATCAGCCAGTCAATTACAAACAAAAGAAGATATTAAGCAGTTTGTGAAAAAGTTAAAATGAATAAACCCACTGTTTTAAAAAGACTGGGACAGCAGGATTACCCGCTAATCTGGCAACAAATGCAAGCATTTACCCTGGCTAGAGATGAACAGACTGCCGATGAAATATGGATTGTGGAACACCCGCCCGTCTATACATTAGGCCTCAATGGTAAACGGGAACATTTATTAAACATTGATAATATTCCTGTTATAGCAACAGATCGTGGGGGTCAGGTGACTTATCATGGTCCGGGTCAATTAGTGGTTTATGTGTTACTGGATGTAGAACGATTAAAAACAGGAGTCAGAAAAGTGGTGACTATTCTTGAGCAAGCAATGATTTCTAGCTTATCCCAGTATGGAATAAAAGCCATTGCAAAACCTGAGGCTCCCGGCGTTTATGTCAAAAACAAGAAAATAGGTTCAGTGGGTTTAAGAGTCAAAAAAGGTTGCTGTTATCATGGCCTCAGTTTGAATAATAATATGGATTTAAGCCCCTTTGAGTACATAAATACTTGTGGATATCCCGACTTAGAAGTAACGCGGCTTTGCGATCACAATGCTATAATTAACACTTATGAGCTGGCAGTCCCTGTTGTTCATCACATTTTACAAGCGATAAAAAAATGACCCTAAATGCACCTTCACGGTCAACACCCCAAACACATCAACGTAATGCGCAAAAACTAGCCAAAATTCCGATAAAAGTAGAAAAACCGGAGACAGTCTTACGCAAACCGGACTGGATACGCGTTAAAATTTCCGCAAATGAAGAAATAAGCCGGATAAAGCAGACGCTAAGGGAAAATAATCTACACACCGTTTGTGAAGAGGCCGCTTGTCCAAATTTAGCGGAATGTTTTAGCCACGGCACGGCCACTTTTATGATTATGGGTGATATCTGTACACGGCGCTGTCCTTTTTGTGATGTGGCGCATGGTAAACCCAAACATCTGGATCAGAATGAACCCGCTAATCTCGCTAAAACCATTAAGGCAATGGCGTTAAAATATGTAGTGATTACCTCAGTGGACAGAGATGATTTA
>CAZNGU010000167.1:0-5538 GCA_964572325.1 uncultured Methylomarinum sp. | reverse complement strand
GTGGAGCCAAAAGACCCGTCAGAATTCGGGTATTATTGAATCCTCGTTCCTTAACGTGTCTATCATTGTAACGTGCATTTATTAAGGAAAGAGAATGAATCCAAGAAAAGACAGCGATGATGATTTAAAAGATATTGATTTAAAAATGTATGACTGGTCTGTCCGAGTCATTCGTTCAATCACAAAAATGTTGAAAGTTAATATGCAGTTACATGCTGATCAGCAGGTTTTGCAAGGAGATATATTTTTATTTAATCATTTTTCCCGATTTGAGACTTTTATTCCTCAGTTTTTGATCTATGAAAAAACAGGGGCTTATAGTTGTTCTATTGCTTCCAGTGAATTTTTTAAAAATGATACTTTTTTCGCCACCTATCTAAGTAATGTAGGTGTTATTCCTCATAATCATCAACATCTATTTGCAAATCTTGCTAGGCAAGTATTTCTTGGCAGAAAAATAATTATTTTTCCTGAAGGTGGGATGGTTAAGGATCATAGGGTATTAGACAGGCGTGGAAATTACAGTATTTATTCCCGGATAACGGGTGAAAGACGTAAGCAACATACTGGAGCAGCTGTCTTGGCACAGGGGCTTGACTTGTTTAAGGCCGCCATTCGCTATGCTTATGCCAATCAAAACTACGCGCAATTAAGCCAGTGGCAAGAACAGTTAAGATTAGATTCTTTAGAGCCGTTGCTGTTAACTGCACTTAAGCCTACCTTGATCGTTCCGTCAAATATTACTTTTTATCCTATCCGAGCCTCGGAAAATTTGTTGCTGAAAGGTGTTGAACTGTTTTCTGATGGTTTAAGTGTCAGGCAAACAGAAGAGTTATTAATTGAAGGTAATATATTACTTAAAGATACTGATATGGATTTACGCATGGGGCGGCCTGTAGATCCACAATATTTATGGCATTGGCAGCATCAATATTTGCTAAATAAGGTAATCTCAGAAATTAAATCACTGGATGATGTTTTTACCTTATATAACCAGCCTAAAAGTCTCAAGCAAAAGCTTTTAGGCTATTACTTTAGAAAAAATGCAAAAACAACGCGAAATCTTTACATGGAAGAGATTTATGCCAATGTCACCATAAACCTTAGTCATTTGGCCTCAGCTTTGATTATGCGTTATCTAAAAAAAGGACAGCAGCAAATAAGTAAACAGCAGTTTTACACCACGCTTTATATCACGATTAAAACGTTACAAAAGCAAGAAAATATTAATATGCATCAAAGTCTGCTTAATCCAGATGAATATAACGGTTTAATAAGTGGCCAATGTAAACGATTTGAAAACTTTATTGATAACGCAGAATCAACTGAGTTGATCATTTCTTCTGAGCATGAATATCAATTTTTGCCTAAATTGCGTGAAGAATTTGATTTTGATGTAATAAGAATGGAAAATCCGATTGTTGTTTACAGCAATGAAATAGAGCCTCTTAAGGAAGTTGCAGAGGCATTGAATGATGCAGACAAGATATATTCAGAAGTTAGCCGAAAGCAGTTAGCCCAATGGGCAATGGATGATGAGATGCTCTCTCTGGCATGGGATAAAAAGCTGTATTCAATTGCTTTGTATGATGATATTAATCAACAGGAAAGCATGTCAGAAAACCCGGAACCCTTTTTGTTAAAACCAGAACAAAGTAATGGGGTGGCTATATTGTTAATACACGGCTTATTAGCTTCACCTGCAGAACTCAAGGAGTATGCTAGCAGCTTATTAAAGCAGGGGTATACTGTGTTAGCCGTTCGTTTAAAGGGGCATGGCACATCGCCCTATGATTTAAAAGATCAAAGTTATCAGGCCTGGTACGGCTCTGTTCAAAGAGGGTTAAATATTATTTCTGCTTATTGTGACTCGGTTGTTGTCATAGGGTTTTCTACAGGGGGAGCCTTGGCTCTTAAATTGGCAGCAGAAAATAGGGATAGAATTTGTGCTGTTATTGCGATAGCTGTTCCAATAAAATTTGTTGATAAGTCTTTTCTATTTATTCCTTTGTTACATGGCACTAATCGTCTGATTAAGTGGGTTTCTTCAATTGAAGGTGTTAAATCTTTTATGGAAAATAAACCCGAACACCCGGAAATTAATTACTGCCATGTCCCCGTTAAAAGTTTATATGAATTGAAGAATTTAATGGATGATGTTGAAAACCAGCTGGCTGAAATAGTTATTCCGACACTGATTATTTGTGCTGATGAGGATCCTGTCGTTCATCCTGAGAGTGCTGAAATTATTATGGATAAGCTAGGCTCAAGCTGTAAAAAATTTGTTTCCATACATGCTAGCCAACATGGGAGCCTAATGGAAAACCTGGGAGGGATATGGGAGGAGATTAATACTTTTTTAGAAAAAGAAGTGTTAGAGCTAGATTAGGGTGCATTATTGACGGAAAGTGATGCTGAAAATAGATAAAGACACATTCAAGATTGGCCTATTCTTTTTTTAGTTCCCATGCTCCGCGTGGGAATTCATATATGGACGCTCCTGCGTCCTGTGAGGCAGAGCATCACAAACTACATTCCCACGCGAAGCATGGGAATGAGATGTCCTCATCAAATGAGAGTTACCCATCAAATAAGCTTAATGAGCAATGACGTCCTGTTTTTCTTTTTTAGATGACCCTGTGTTATCGCTGATACTTTTAGCAGCTTTTTTAGTAGGTACAGGCATATATTGCAGGGCAATTTCCAATACTTCATCAATCCAGCGCACGGGTTTAATCTCTAGATTTTGTTTTACGTTATCAGGGATTTCTGCTAAGTCTTTTTCGTTTTCAGAAGGGATTAAAACGGTAGTAATTCCACCTCGGTGTGCAGCTAATAATTTCTCTTTTAAACCTCCGATAGGTAATACTTCACCTCTTAAGGTTATTTCCCCTGTCATTGCCACATTGGCACGCACCGGTATTTTGGTTAAAGCGGAAATAATAGCTGTACACATGCCAATACCTGCGCTAGGCCCATCTTTAGGGGTGGCGCCTTCTGGTACGTGAATATGAATATCGTTTTTCTGGAAAACACTATTATCTATGCCTAATACTTCAGAACGGCTCCTAACGACTGTAACAGCCGCTTCAATGGATTCTTTCATAACATCACCCAACTTACCTGTGGCTGATTGCTTGCCTTTACCCGGCATGATAGCTGTTTCAATGGTTAATAACTCACCCCCTACTTCCGTCCAGGCTAAGCCAGTAACCTGTCCTACCTGGTCAAATTCCTCGGCCAGACCATAACTAAAACGTTTGACGCCCAAGTAATCATGTAAATTATCTTCTGAAATTATAATACTTGCTTTACTCGGTTTTAGCAGTAAACCTTTAACCACTTTGCGACAAATTTTTGATATTTCGCGCTCTAAGCTCCGAACACCTGCTTCACGCGTGTAATAACGTATGATGCTTCTAATGGCAGACTCTGAGATTGAAATTTCTTTCGCTTTAAGTCCGTTATTATTGATTTGTTTTGCTATTAAAAAACGGCTGGCAATATTAATCTTTTCATCTTCAGTATATCCGGCTAAACGGATGACTTCCATTCTATCCAGTAAGGCATGGGGAATATTTAATGTATTAGCCGTAGCAACGAACATAACGTCGGATAAATCGAAGTCAACTTCCAGATAATGGTCTGCAAAGGTATGATTTTGTTCTGGGTCGAGCACTTCTAATAAGGCGGATGAGGGATCACCACGAAAGTCGGCAGCCATTTTGTCAATTTCATCTAACAAAAACAGAGGGTTTCTGGTTTTTATTTTAGATAAATTTTGCAATATTTTGCCTGGCATTGAGCCAATATAAGTACGCCTATGTCCTCGTATTTCAGCTTCGTCTCTAACGCCACCCAAAGCCATACGAACGTATTTGCGATTGGTTGCTTTAGCTATGGACTGACCAAGAGAGGTTTTACCCACACCAGGAGGCCCGACTAGGCATAGGATAGGCCCTTTAAGTTTTTTGACACGTTGCTGTACGGCCAAATATTCCAGGATTCTTTCTTTAACTTTCTCCAAGCCATAATGTTCAGAGTCCAAAACCTCTTCGGCGACTTTAAGGTCGTGTCTTACTTTGGTTTTCTTTTTCCAGGGTACACCCACCATCCAGTCTATATAATTACGCACCACGGTTGCTTCTGCAGACATGGGCGACATTAATTTTAATTTATTAAGCTCAGCATCTGCTTTAGTTCTGGCATCTTTTGACATACCCGCTGCGGCAATTTTCTTTTCCAGTTCTTCAATTTCGTTACTAGCATCATCCATATCACCCAGTTCTTTCTGAATCGCTTTCATTTGTTCATTCAGATAATATTCCCTTTGATTTTTCTCCATTTGTTTTTTGACCCGGACACGAATTCTTTTTTCCATTTCCAGTAAATCGCTCTCGCCTTCCATTAAAGTCATCAGGCTTTCCAGGCGTTTGGCTATATCTTCCATTTCCAGCATGGCCTGTTTTTCTTCAACCTTTAAGGTCATGTGTGCCGCTATGGTATCTGCTAAACGGCTTAGATCATCAATGCCCACTAATGAATTTAAGACTTCTGGTGGGATTTTATTATTTAATTTTACATACTGATCAAACGTACTAATAGTGGTACGTTGTAAAACTTCTTGCTCTTGCTCTGAAATGTCTAATTGATTATTTATTTCTGCAACGCTTGCAGCATAATAACCATTATATTCATGATATTGAGTAACTTTACAACGTTGGCTACCTTCAACCAGAACTTTTACTGTGCCGTCAGGAAGTCTCAATAACTGTAAAACATTAGCTAAAGTTCCAGCCTGATAAAGATCATCAAAGCCAGGGTCGTCGAGATCAGCTTGTTTTTGTGCGACTAACAGTAACTGCTTGTCATCATTCATTGCGGCATCAATAGCATCTATTGATTTATCTCGACCCACAAATAAGGGAATAACCATATGAGGGTAGACAACCACATCTCGCAACGGTAAAACAGGGATTAACTGGCTATTATCTTGATTGAGCAGTTCGTTCATAAATAAGCTTTTTATCTTGTGTCAATTGCATTATACATGGGGGAGGAATATTAAAATATCAACTGCTTGCATAGACATTTCTTCGTTTGTACTCCAGCAGTGTTGTCTTGTTGGGTTGACTCTTCAAAAAGCGAGCCGTCAGGCTTGTGATTGCAAAGGGATGCAGGTTTGACTGCCCTGCATCTATTGACTAATGACAGGCAAGAAAGTTTTGATGAGGCCAGAGGACTGCTTAAAGTTAGGTAGCGGCAGCGGCTAAGATTACAACTTTTTACCAATAACTTCGACAATATCCAGTGCACGGCAGCAATAGCCACGTTCATTATCATGCATTAATGAAATGCCGATTTGCCGTTTATTACTCACGGTGAGTTGATTCATTAAAATAATTAAAGAATATTGTGTGCCAATAAAGTCAATACTGACTCTCTCATGCCCCCATACACCATAGTCACATTTTAGAATGCCTGTTAAAGCACCTGTTGCGTAATTTTCAAAAAGTTCGGTACATTCTTCCAAAGATG
>CAZNGU010000166.1:0-5663 GCA_964572325.1 uncultured Methylomarinum sp. | reverse complement strand
AATGTACAGGGGACTTACACCCCATAAGATCATGCCCATGCCGGGCACACACAAATGGTTCAGATTGTGGCTCGCTTCGCGATCACAATCTAACCTTATTCGTTGGAGGTGATATTTCACCCGTGTTTAATGTCATATAAGCTGAACGAGGGATTATTTATTAACTTTCAGCAAAGTGGCTGGTTTTTTTTACTCCCCCTGTATTTCGACAGATATGTGTTCTACCTTTTGTTACTCGTACTCGCTATAATTTCCGGTTCAAAACAATTTCAAGCATAGGGACTTCCCATTGCTCAACTTTACAGCGTGACCGGTATTTCTCATCGTTGTCTTTTTTATAACGGCTAATCATGGCAATAACGGTGACTGATTGTATGTTTTCTAATTGATGCTGCCATTGCTGCAACGCATGTTTAGACAAAACCGCAATCGTCAAATCATCCACTTGCACGACTATTTTAGCCTGTTCTTTCCTAACAGAAACAATTGAACCGACTTGTAACTCAGATAAAGCCTTATGAATCGGATGTTTTGCAGTAAAACTGCTGGCAAAACTTAAATCAAAGTCCTGTAAACCCAAGATGACATAGTGTTTTTCAGCAGATGGCAACGGGTTACTTGCTGAATAAACAATAGGGGAACGCAGGATAGAGTCTCCCATTAATGTCTGTAACAGAGGATTGTTCTGATCTTTTCTTTGCATAAGACACAAGGTTTCTTTTGCCCGGGTCATGGCGACATAAAACAAACGCCTTTGTTCTTCAATATTGTTTGCTGATGGTGACCAGCCACCATCTAAAATAAATACATGACTGAATTCCAGCCCTTTTACAGAATGGATGGTGCTTAAAAACACGCCTTGCCCTAATCGACAATCTCGGCGTTGCTCGGCCAGCGATTCATATAAAAACTCTAACAATTGCTGTTTACTCATTAGCGCATCAGCCGTTTCCATTTGCCAGTCTGTTAATAGTTGTTTAAGTTGATCACACCATATATTTTGAGTTTGTTGCTGCAAAAAGCTTAACCAGTCACTGGCTCTACTTAAAACAGGGGTACTTTGTTTTATGGCATTTAATAAAAGTAGATTTTCTCTGATACGAAACGGCGGCGGCTGACTGTTTTTAGGCAAAGCCAGACTCATTGCAATATTTTCAGCTTCAAAACATGTTCTCAGCAGATTTAAAGTGCGCCATTCTTTAGCCAATACCGCACATTGAGTCCAGTCAAGACTGTTATCCAGTTGCCGCAAGCGTAATAATTCCTGTGTTAAAGCTTGCGCCTGATACAGCTCATTTTGACATGATATTATCTGTACCCGTCCCTTTGCTAATGGATCCAGCTTCTCCCAACGACCGCCAGCTGGCAAACCCAGCCGACCTTGGTTAATCCGAATCGGCTGTTGTTGTTTCATGCGGTCTTTATTGACCTGAATTAATTGATTGGCTGCATTAATTATATGCTGACTGGAGCGATAATTTTCCAGTAAAAAGTGCTGTCTGGCTTGATAGTCTTGTTCAAATTGGCGAATAAAGCCAATATTGGCTCCTCTAAACTGATAAATGTTCTGGTCATCGTCCCCCACCGCCATTAGGGTCAATTTATCATCCTCATCCAGCTTGCGCCCGGCTAATGCAGAGATGAGTTGATATTGCAGTGCATCAATGTCCTGATATTCATCGACTAAAATAAAACGGTAGCCGGCTAATAGTCGCTCTCGCAATTCATCAACTTCCACATTCAAATGCTGCTGTTTTCCAGTCAGTAAATCAATAGCCTGCTGGAGCATATTTTGAAAGTGTTGTTCTGTATTATTTACATCGCTATTATCCAGTCTTGACATGGCATGACCCGATAGTCGTAAAGCCAGCCCATGATACGTTTGTATGGTGACCGCTTTGGCATCATTCCCCACCAAATCAAATAGTCTTTGTCTTAATTCAGTAGCGGCATTTCGATTAAAACACAAGACTAGAATACTGCGTGGCGGTGCTTGTTTTACTCTTAACAAATAAGCACAGCGATGAATAATTACCCGGGTTTTTCCAGAACCTGGCCCTGCTAATATCAAAATATTCTGATTTTCTGAACTGGCCACCAAAGCTTGTTGCTGTGGGTTTTGTAAATCACTGACTATGCGCTGAAAAGACTGCTGACTGGTGGCTCTTGTTAAAATTTCCTGACAGCCTTTGAAATATTTTTTTACAAACTCGGTTTTATCCTGAGAAAAATAGGCCACCACAAAAGCCAGTGCATGACCTATTTTTTCCAGCCCCATCCGGGCATATTCATTCATGACATGCACTTGAAAAATGCGTTCACTATAATGCTGTGACAAGGGTTCAAAATCACCTTTTGTATATCTTCGCGCTTTTGCTTCCGGTTTAACCTGGATCGTCATGGCTTGTCTAAAAACAGCCAGACCCTTTTGCAAAGTAATTATTTTTTGTTCATGCAGGAAATTAAGGCCTCGCTCAACAGCGGCCAATGGATCTTTTAAGGCAGAATACAACTCCAGGTCATATTTTAAAGATTCTAATAACTCCTCTACCGAAAATTCAACTAAAATATCTGCACTGGCTTTGGTTTCAGCCGGAATTTTTTGCAAAATAGCATTCAGTGTAATTTGTGCCACCGCCTGCCGGCGTTGTACGGTAGCCGTAACCGCCTTCCAGCCCCGGTTGAGTTTTACCCGGTATTGATCTCGTGATACATGTCTAAGAAATAAACTACCCTTGTTAGCCGCTAAGCCTTGTCCATCTTTACTTAGGGAAACCAGTAATAAACGTAAAATTTCCGGGTTACATTCTGTAAAGCCCGAATCCAGTAGATATTGATTAGTTTGTCTTAGCGAAAGTACTTGCCATTCCTCAGTACTGGCATCTGGTGCCTGTTCTTGCAAACATTGCACAAACGCGTTTTCCAGAGTACAAATTTGTTTTAATAATAGATTAGAAGCATTTTTAACCTTATAACGAACAAAGGCGGTTAATAACATATTTTTCTGAATAATCCCGGCTTCAGCCATGTCATATAACGTTCTGATCACTCGCTGGCTTGCGGTCTCATTTTTTTTGTTTTGCTGTTCTTCGCTGTCAACGGCAAATTCCCCACAGTTTGCCAGTTCATCCGCACTAAAACCCTCATCACTGTCTGCATTAAACAAAGCATCCAAAATAGCCAGCCAGCGTTTTTGCTGTCGCTGTGATAAATTGAGTTTAGCAATTTTTTGCTTAGCTTCCTCCTGGTTTTTAACCAAAGGTCGACCCTGAAAAACCTGGGTTTTGTTTTCATTACGCTCAATAAACCCGGCACGCTCCAACCATGAAACTGCGGTAATAACTTTAGTTCCGGCATTATAATCATCGGCTTCAAATGAGGTTTCTACACTTTCATCCTGTAATAATTCACCGGTGGTCACCACTACATTGCCCAATTTGTCTCTACGTGTTCTGCGTAAGCCTCTTAGTATCTGTACTATGTCCCGCTGATTCAATTGAGAAGAGGCTGATAATTGAAACTGAGTATCTATATCATTTTCGTCAAATAACAAAATACATTCCGCTATTTTCTGGTCTCGACCGGCACGACCGGCTTCCTGTAGATAATTCTCTAAGGAACCGGGTATATCGGCATGAATGACCAGCCGTACATCTTCCTTATCAATCCCCATACCAAAGGCATTAGTAGCGGTAATCACCCGGGTATTGCCGGTTACAAAATTTTCCTGAATATGCTTTTTTTCTGCCGCATTTTTACCGGCATGAAAAGATTCAACCTGCCAGTCCTGTAATTGCAGAAATTCAGCAATTTCTTCAGTTTGGCTACGTTTGGCGCAATAAATAATGGCACTGCCGGTTTCATGTTCATCCAGACGCTCATGCAATAAGTTATTAATACGCGGATATTTGTCTACAGCAGTGACAATTTGCACTTCAAATTGCAGATTGTTTCGTTCTACACCACCTGCAAAAACGCTTAATTCCTGAGCCAAATTTGCCCTAAAATAATCAATGATTTCATCTTTAACATCCTGTTTAGCGGTTGCAGTAAAACATTGTACCGGGGGTAATAAGGCATGCTGTTTTGCAGCAAATTCTTTAATAAATCGTGCCACATATAAATAATCGGGCCTGAAATCATGCCCCCATTTTGACAGGCAATGCGCTTCATCAAACACCCAGCAAGCAATTTCCCGGTGTTCAATGGCTTTTTGAAAACCGGAATTTCGCAATTGCTCCGGCGATACATAAAGCAGAGCAATATCTCCCATTTGAATGGCTTTGATTATTTCGCCCCGTTCTGGCGCTGTCAACATGCCATATAAAGCAGCCGCACTGGGTGCTCCGGTTTTATTACGCAGATTATCCACCTGATCTTTCATTAAGGCCTGTAATGGAGAAACTACAATAGTCAAGACCCCGCGACGCTGATAGCGTACCAGCGCCGGCAACTGAAAACATAATGATTTACCGCCACCGGTAGGTAAAACAGCAAATAAGGGCGTATCCACCATGCCAGCTTCTACAATGTCCTTTTGCAGACTTGCTCCCTGGGTATTTTCGGGTTCAGGGCGAAAGCTGGAAAAACCAAAATATCGCTGTAATTGTGCTTCGGTATCATGGATTTGCTGACAATAATGGCAGCTTTCAAGATGACAGGGAATATCCCTTAATTGCCGCAAAGCCGGTGCTACATCTGGAAATTGTTGTCGTACCCAGGGTGGCAATACCGAGTTGCCATCAGCTACCCGTAACCAGGCCAGGCAATATGCCAGAGCAGGACGTAGGCGAGGGTCAGGTAAATAAGACAAAATGACTTTATTAACTGCCGTAGCACATACTTTGTTTATTGTTAATTTTTCAAAAAGATCAAATGCCGTCGTCGTTTGTAAAACCTTGGCACCCATTGCAAGCAGAGCCTGTTGTATTCCAGCAAACTGAGGGTTTTCAGAAAAAGCGAAATGATAAAAAGATAATATTGAAGACTGCGCCTGTTGTTCACTCAAAGCCTGCCATTGATCTTGAAATAATAGCAATGCCAGTTTTGCATCAGCCACCGGGTCATTGATGCTATCGCGTACTAATTTGTAATTTTTAACCAGTCGATGGTAGGGATTTTCCGGGAAGGCTAAGGGGGATAAAAATAAGGTATCTATGACCGGTTTATCAAAAAATGCCAGTTTTGGGTTTAGAGCATAGCAAAGTGGCAGATCATGCAGGGTTATATTATGTCCTAAAATAAAATCAGCTTGTTGAGTAAATTGATCCAACTCTTTAAGTACCTGCTGAATATTGAAAGGACTCTGTCGATGAAAAATCTGCTCTTGATAAATGGTCCCCAAGGCAAAGACATCGCCATTTTCATTGCTTTCTAAATCCAGGCTACAGATTTTATTTTGAATACTTTGCCAATCCATTGTTATCTTATTTTAAAGTCAAGTTACCACCAGCTAAAGACTGGTGGCTTGGCCTGTCGGGGGAATAAACCCCCGACTGAAACGGCATTGGCAGAATGAACTGCCAACTGTAAGCCTCGCGACTACAAGTCGGTGGTTTTAAACCACGGGAGTATCTCCCTACGGTCGGGCTAAAGCCGTCCTTGTGACAATAAAGTTAACGTCGAGTAGAATCACGGCGCGCGCATGATTAGGCTGAAGACAT
>CAZNGU010000165.1:0-5668 GCA_964572325.1 uncultured Methylomarinum sp. | reverse complement strand
ACTGCTTTTTTTGGATTATTTGTTTTTAATAGAAGAAAACTGCTTATTGTGAGTTCTGATTAACAATATACAATTACAAGGACTATAAAAATTTCTTAGTTTGTGTGTGGTGTCAGCTAATACTATATAAAAAAAGCTACTTTACGGTAGCTTTTTTTATATAAGGTTGTTTTTTACTATACAAGATATTAATTTTACTTGGCTTAATAAATTAATGCTCTTTATTTTTAACTATAGAATCATTTTAAGGATAAATGATTCTAGGTTCAAAATTAGCCGCTGGATAAGCAGGATCGAAGGAAGATGTTTCCCCGGTGGGTTTGTTTGCAGAAACATTAGAAAAAAGTATTTTTGGCTGAAAGCTTGCTGCTGGGAATTCAGGGTCAAAAGCTGAGGAAGTAGCTGATTGTGCTGACTCATCAGCAAAAATAACGGTGGGTTGAAAGTTAGCTGCAGGATATTGACTGTTATCGCTATTCGCTATAGCGCTTAGAGGACTAGAGATAATGATAGTCAATAACAATCCCAATGTTTTTTTTTTCATTTTTTAATTCCAGTGGTTTAATAGCAAGGCTGTAAATATGCTTCTAAGGTAGTGAAGAACTCTATTGTAAGTATCCTGCATTTTATTTTTGTCTGCAACTACTTTGTAAATAAATTGGCAATAAAAAACAGTCGTAACTGGATCTTATAAGTTCTCTATAACAGATCATATATTTTTGGATGATCTGATAATAATTTTTGACGGAATTCTTCAATTACCTTTTCATCGTTTCTACTATCCCTGGGGATATCTACATTGATTTCACTGACAACTGACATCGGTGATGCAGAAAGAAAAATCAGTCGATCAGCTAGTGTAATGGCTTCCCGTAGGTCATGGGTAACAAATAAAATAGTATGAGGTCTTTGTTGCCAAAGCTTTATTAACAATTCACGGACTTGTCGTGCAGTGGGAGCGTCCAAAGAGACAAAGGGCTCATCCATTAATAAAATTTCAGGATCAATGGCAAAAGCTCGAATAATAGAGACACGACGACTCATGCCAAGTGATAAATGCTCTGGAAAAGTGTGTTGATGATGCTCTAACTGCATAGTCTTTAGTAGTGACTCTATATTAGCCACTGAGCACTTTTTATCTAATGCCAGTTCAATATTTTCTCTAACTGTGCGCCAGGGTAATAATCGTGGATTTTGAAAAACATAGCCGATTTTAGGCTGTAACGCCTGTCCCCCTAATAAAATTTCACCCTCAAAATCCGTATCTAATTTTGCAATGATATTCAGCAAAGTGGTCTTGCCACAACCGGAAGGACCAATTAGGCAGATAAATTCATTAGTGGGTAAATAAATTTCAAAGTTTTCTATGGTGCTGTTTTTGCCTGATTTAGCCGTACTATAGGTTTTATTTTGGACATTAATGTGAATATGAGTCATCGTTTCCAGCGTAATGCTTTTTTGTCCAGCGGCTTTAGTATGAGTATCTCTATCATCTGGATAACCACAATAAAAGCCAATGTGTAAGCTAAAATACTGGCCACATCAAATAGCTGAAAAAATAAATGCAACTGGTACCCCATGCCATCACTTCGACCCAGCAGTTCCACCACCAGGATGATTTTCCAGATTAATGCCAGGCCGGTACGCGTAGCTGCCATAACAAAAGGATGCAATTGAGGCCAAATAACGTGGAAAAAAATTTTCCTATTGCTAAAGTGATAGCAACGTGCCATTTCTAGTAAATCTTTGTCCAATGCTTTTGTGCCCTCTCTTATGGTGACAATAACATTGGGTAATTTGTTAATGACCACAGCAAGAATGGCGGCAGATTCGATGAGGCCAAACCAGACATAACAGAGAATAATTGTGACTAGTGCTGGAATGTTTAAAAAAATCACTAGCCAGTTATCAAAAAAAGCATCCAGTTTTTTATTTATGCCTAATGCGATACCGATACCGCAACCTAGTAGCATGGCAATAGAAAAGCTGGCTATTAAGCGTAGTAATGTGATGCCTAAATGGTGGAGTAGTTGTCCCGAAACAATTTCTTGCCAAAAGACTTGCAACACAGTTGCTGGAGTGGGTAAAGTATTGTCGTTTATATACCATGCCATACCATTCCATATCCCCACAAAAACGACTAAGGAAAAAAAGGACAGGGTTTTACTGGATTTCATCTATAGCCCAGAATGTTCCGGTTTGTAGTTTATCTGAATTACCCGTGAGTTTTTGATTACTAAGTTTTCTTAATAAGGTATAAATTTTTTGAGCTGCTAGTTGCTCTTTAATTCCCCAGTGCTTTATTCTGCCATCACAATATCGTTGACGTAATTTTGTTTGTGTCGCCAAATCCTTAACACGTGTTAATGGGGTGATTTGTGACCATGCCACATCAGATTGGCAAAGTTGATTTTTTGCTGTCTGGGTGGCTTTAAGGAATTTATTTAACTGATTATTATGCTGCTGTGCCCACTTTCTATTAAAAACATATCCTAGCGTGGGTACTTCCTGTTCAATTCCAAGTTTTTTTAGTATTTCTTTGCCATTAATGATTTGCCGATAGCCTTGTGCTTCCAGCTTTGCGGCAAAGTGCCAGTAGTTGATAATGGCATCGACACGGTTGCGAATAATTTGCTGGTTTAATAAGGGGGGAGCGCCATAAACTTTTTCAACTGACTCGTTAAGGTCTAACTGATCTTGTTGTTGTGCTAAAGCCTGTAGTAAAAGCCAATTTTTATCAAGTTCGCCACCAGCAATACCCAGTTTTTTTCCTTGCAAGTCCTTCAGCCGTTTTATAGAACTATTGCTAGGAACAATTAAAGCGCCAGAAGTTCCTGAATAGGGATAAAAGCTAAAATCAGAACCGGTTGAGCGAACTCGTGACACCCAAATCCAGTCAGATACAATGATATCGACTGCGCCAGCTTGCAAAGCAATTTTTCCTGCCTGAGGGTTAGCTACAGGTATTATCTTGAGTTGGAAGTCAGCATTATCAAGTAGCTTAAGGTTTTTTAGTGCTGATAATTCCCAATTGACTGTACCAAAGGCAAGTACTCCTAATCGTATAGTGAGTTTTTCAGATGAAAAACTATTAGCTGAAAATAGAATGGCAATTGTCAGTAGAACGATTTTGAATTTCATTATATGAGCTGTAGTTTATATTTAAATACTGTTATTTTAACGATACCAGCTTGTAGATGCGAGAAGGATTGTTAGTTATGGTAAAATTGTCCTGTTATTTTATCAATTTTTGCAGGTACTATGCCTTTTTCATCAGATACAAAACAGTTGGTAGATCGTTTTGGTAGAATTGTTGACTACTTGAGAATATCTATTACGGATCGATGTGATTTTCGCTGTGTTTATTGTATGTCAGAGGAAATGACCTTTTTACCTCGGGCGCAGATTTTAACATTGGAAGAGCTTGCTTTTATAGCAAAAGCTTTTACAGAGTTAGGAGTAAAAAAAATAAGAATTACTGGAGGCGAGCCTTTGGTTCGTGGTGGTGCTTTAAGTTTGTTACAAGAAATTGGGGGAATTGAATCATTGGATGAACTGCTTATTACAACAAATGGTTCAAAACTTGAAGAAATGGCGGTGTCTCTTAAGGAGGCAGGAGTAAAAAGAGTCAATATTAGTATGGATACGCTTCAATATGATAAATTTAAACAAATTACCCGAACAGGTGATCTTGCTAAGGTATTAAAAGGAATTCAGGCTGCAAAACAAGCAGGCTTTGAACGGATAAAAATTAATGCAGTAATTTTAAAAAACCGTAATCATAAAGAAGTGGTTGATTTGGTTCAATATGCTATAGATAATCAAATAGATATTAGTTTTATAGAAGAAATGCCGCTAGGTTTCGTTGAACATGACAGAGCCGAGGTTTATTATTCCAGTGAGTCCATTAAATCCGATTTAGCCAGTCAATTTGAGTTGAGAATAGTTCCAGATAAAACAGGTGGCCCGTCCGTTTATTATCAAATACCTGAGGCCCAAACTAGAGTTGGCTTTATTTCGCCTCATAGTGCCAACTTTTGTAGTACATGTAATCGAGTGAGATTAACTGCCGAAGGGCGATTGCTACTTTGTCTGGGAAATGAACATTCTGTTGATTTAAAAAGAGTAGTCAGAGCAAATCCGGGCAATATGGAAAAACTTAAAACAAGTATCATAAAGGCAATGCAGATAAAACCAGAGAAACATGAGTTTAATTTGCAGGAGCAACCGATAATTTTAAGGCACATGAGTGCTACTGGCGGATAATAATAGTCATGATTACACAGTATAAAGCGCACCCGTGGCATGGCATCAGTGCGGGACAAGATGCACCTGAGGTGGTTACCGCATTTATTGAAATTGTACCTGCTGATACGGTCAAATATGAAATTGATAAAGAAACGGGCTATCTTAAAATAGACAGACCTCAAAAATTTTCAAATGCTATTCCCACGTTATATGGATTTATTCCACAAACATATTGTGATGAAAGAGTCGCAGAATTTGCAAGAAGTAAGTCAGGAGAGGTCTTGGTGGCTAGAGGTGACGGGGATCCTTTAGATATTTGTGTGTTGAGTGAACGCAGTGTAACCCATGGAAATATTATTTTACCTGCAATCCCGATTGGTGGATTTCGTATGATTGACCATGGAGAAGCTGATGACAAAATTATTGCGGTGATGAAAGGTGATGAATTTTATATGCAGTGGAATGATGTCACTGATTGCCCAGCATCTTATGTTAACCGTTTGAAACATTATTTCCTTACTTATAAAAACTTGCCTGGTGAAGAAGTTGCTTGCCAGATTACTGATGTTTATGGGCGAGAAGAGGCATATGAAGTTATTCGTCGGTCTCAGCAAGATTATAGAGACTATATGTCTCGATCTTTAGCGGATGATTATACGGGAAATAATAAGTTGGTAAAAACATGACTAAAGTATCATCAGCAGACGAAATCATTGCGCAAGCACGTAAATACAAAGAAGATCGCGAAAAAAGCTATAGAGAAAAGGCGTTAAAACTATACCCTTGGGTGTGTGGGCGTTGTGCCCGAGAGTTCACCCATAGTAATTTACGAGAATTAACCGTACATCATAAAAACCATAATCATGACGATAATCCGGAAGACGGAAGTAACTGGGAGTTATTGTGTTTATACTGCCACGATAACGAACATTCTCGTTTTGAAGAGCAAGTGCGTTATGGAGGTGGTGCAATATCAGATACAGAGCAAACAGCTAGGGCTACCTTTAATCCCTTTGCTGATTTAAAAGGCAAAATGAATAAATAAAAAGAACAGTTATGGATGAAGAGCGCTTTACTGAATTAGAAATTAAACTGGCATATCAGGAAGACTTGTTGCAAACATTAAATTTAATAGTCACCAGACAGCAGGATCAAATTAGTCGATTAGAGGAAACTTGTAAATTCCTTGATAGGCGAATAAAAACGGTAGATGGAAATACAATAATTGACCAGGGAGTTGAAGTTCCTCCACATTATTAAAGATGGATAGAGAATGTGTTTAAACGAAAGCCATCTTAAATTTATTTTTATTTCAATTAGATACAATGTTTACTGAAACAATTTTAAAATAAAATTTGACGAACCCAAAAAAATCTGTAGAATGGTCGGACTCAGCAGAGCAGTGACAACAGGTTCACGG
>CAZNGU010000164.1:0-5673 GCA_964572325.1 uncultured Methylomarinum sp. | reverse complement strand
CTCACAGACACCATGTTGCGGAGGCAGCAGTGCTTAAAGAAATTGTACTGGTCGAAGATGATGATGTGATTCGAGAGAACTATACCGAATTACTTTCTGATGAAGGTTACCAGGTAAACGCGTATAGAAACAGAGAAGATGCCATGGTTTATTTTAATCAGGGACTTCCTGACATTGCCATTCTTGATATTGGTCTGGATCAAGAACGCGAGGGTGGATTCCAGCTCTGTATGTATCTTAGGCAAAAATCACCCGTGCTTCCCATTTTGTTTTTAACCTCTCACGGCAGTGAAATAGACAAAATATCTGGATTCCGGCTGGGGGCTGATGATTATCTGACTAAAGATATTAGTATTGAATACTTAATAGTTCGCATAGAGGCTCTTCTGCGACGTTACCAGACCTTAAAAAATCAAAATCTGGCAACAACGCTTTCCAAAGACGATAAATTCAACCCTGTCAATCAAACGAAATTACATATTGATTCTGAACGATTACTGGTTTTTTGGAACAAGCAAGCGGTTGAACTGACCCTGACACAATTCTGGATTGTTCAAGAATTATTAACTGAACCGCGTCAGGTTAAAACCTACAAACAACTTATGGACGCAGCCAAGATTTATGTAGAACCAAATACAATTACCGCACACATAAAAACCATACGTTCTCGATTTAAAACAGTTGATGAAAGTTTTAACTGCATTAAAACCGAAAGAGGTAATGGTTATCGCTGGCTTGATGTTTAGAAATGATTTAATTCGGGTTGATAAGTGGCAATGTAACTTCAAAACGGGCACCTGTTCCCGTATTGAGATCATTTGCGGTCACTTGTCCGCCATGAGACTCTGCAATTAACTTGACAATATAAAGACCTAAGCCGAAATTTTCATCTGTTTTTCGTTCCGGATTTCTAAATGATACAAACAGATCAAAAATGATTTTTTTATCTTCGGGTAGTCCATCCCCTTTATCATTAATAATAAGCTGAGCTTGTTGCAAGGATTGCTTAACTGAAACTTCAATCGGAGCACAATGGTCGCAGTGCTCAACCGCATTGGATATCAATTTATCCAGCAATTGTATTAATCGTGGTTCATTGCCAAGAATCACAAGCCCTTTCTGACAATTTATATCGAAGCTGATATCTGGATATATTGAGGAATATACTTCTAAATGATTAATAACTGTCGCCCCAAAATCCAGCGGTTTTTGTTCTTCTTTATAAAGACTGGCCTCTAAATTACTGGCATCACCTGCACTTTGCAACAAAGCATTCATATTGGCCATACTTTTTCGAGCTCTGCCAAGATAAACATCGACTTTGTCCTTTTCAGTATTATGCCGTTCAATCAAATCCAGCGATGTTTTAATGCCTACCGATGAATTTTTTAGTTCATGCTTTAAAAAACGAGCCATGGATTCCAGCCATAAAATCCGCTTCTTATTGGCAACAGTTAACTGTAAGCTCCGTGCTTTGACTGTTTTTTCCAAACGCATACTATGTTCGGCAAGCCTCTTATCACGAAATTGAATTTGTTGTAGCATCTGGTTAAAACCATCAACAAGCGCTCCCAACTCATTTTCCTCAGCGTTTGCAACCCGCAGTGAATAATCTTTATTTTCAGAGACGGAATCCATGGCCTTTTGCAAATTTAAAATGGGCTGCGACACCAGTTTTTGTAATCGTGTACAAATAAAAAAAGTAATAGTAATACAGGTGATAGAAATCATTGCTACCAGAACCATATAATTCAATACATCACCCTGTAATTCATCCAGATTCGAAACAATGCGTATACTTCCGATGCGTTCTTTTTCCAGATAAATATCACGAACCACATGAATTTCATTTGCTAATAAAATACTTTGTAGCAATGCTAAAAACTCATTTGTATGATTTGCATTATATTCAGGGATGTCTCCAAATGAAGCAAAATAATTTCCATTAGCGCGTTCTATGACTGCGTAAATAATGTTTGATTTCAAGGCGAGTGCATCTAAAATCTCTATCGCCGTATCAGAATCATCAAAAGTAAGTGCACCGGTACTTCTTGAGCCCAATACATCAGCCAAGGTAATTAATTGTTGCTGAATGGCACGTTGGCTGTTGACAGCTTGATTCACAATAACCAGCAAAGCCATAAGAATAATGGCTGTACAGCAAGTCGTCATCATGATGAGCATCAATTTACGTTTAAGAGACCAGTGGGTAAAAGTATAGAAAAGATTCATAATTGTTGCCCATCCTCTATAATTTCAGCCAATTCCATAATTTTAGAACTCATGGATATTCCAGCTTGCTGAAGTGATATAGGATTAATCTGGAAACGAATTTTCCCTTCATCTTCGATCAATGTGATCATGCCGCCCTGATAAGAAAAATTGCGAATATCGCTAACGGTTAAGACAGCTAAGTTTTTTAATCGACTAAATAATATGGAAAGCCGATATTTTTCAGATTGACCAATAAAAAGAATATGACAAGCTGAAAGCACCTCTTCAGGAATGAGGCCTGAACCAAATACCTTTATAGTAAGCGGTAAGCCTTGCACGGTTTTCCCCATCATCATATTCATTGTTGTTTGAGAAAACGGAGAACTACCCAGAATACAGTACTCAAATTTCTTGGTAGATAAATTCACTTTTTCCTTTGGCCATTTGGAAAACTTGCCAAATTTATAGGTGTATAGAGCCTTAAGTGTTGCCTTATCCAGTCCATCCGTGTTTCCAGCAGTTGGATAAATTAAACATGACAGGCATATAGTGAGCAAAATAATAGCCTGTAATCGGATGCTCCAATTTAGCCGTTTTGAAATTAAAAAGTTTTGTTTAACCGTCATATACCATGCCAGATCATTTATTAGACAGCAAAACTAATGCTGCACTATTTTCTAGAATTATGGCATGCTGTATATTAATTTACGCTTAATAGCTCAATCCTTTCATATTTCTTCATAAATTATCACTTGCAACAGGTTCTAAATAAGTCATGGTCTCCTTAATTAAAAGACCACTGTACTTTACCGTAAAAACTTCTTTCCAGCTGTCGTGGATAGGCAAAAAGTTCTTTAACATATTCCTGGTGAGCGCTCTTATTTATATTTTGCCCTACAATAGATAACTCAATATTTTTAATGGGTTGCCATGCTATACGAAGATCCAATCCCACATAGTTATCAACTCTTCTTGGAGGGCTAAGCAAAGTATCCAGAGATGAAATTGAATCTACATAACGAACCGTGGCATCAAAAGTAACATTGGAAGAAACATCATAAGAACCACGAAAAGAAAACTGATTAACAGGATCGGTTCGGGGCCTTACCGTTCGCGATGAATTACTGCTATCACGATAATTGACCTTTAAAAAACTATAGGACATCTGTATTCGTAAAAGATCAATTGGACGCCAGTCTGTTGCTGCTTCTATCCCCCAAGTTTTTGCTGTTGCTCCATTAACCAAAGAAACAGGAATTTGCCCATTTACAAAGTCTATCTGACCCAGTGTCCCAGTGACCAGGTCTTCATAGTCATTATAAAAAAAAGCCAAATCTAGAGAATAACGATTTCCCCACCACCCTCTATATCCTAATTCATAGCTTAATACCCTTTCTTCATCTAAGTTGGGATTAGCCACACCTACAATATTTAATGGAATAGGCGACGGCGCAGCAAGCGGCCTAAGCCCCAGAGTTGTCTCCCCACGTGAAGGAGAACGAGTCGCTCTGGAAAATGAAGCCCACAGGCGATGATTAGACTGAAACTTCCACAACAACCGAACCGATGGCTGATAATTCCAGCCAGAAAGGGTGTAGTATTCAATTTTTGTACCTAACGTCAAATGTAATTTATCACCAAATAAAACAATCTTATCTTGTACAAACGCGTTGACTCGGTGGAGATACTCTTCTGTCTGATCAGTGGTTGCATATCTACTATCAAAGAATGAATCAACTACCAATCGATAGCCAAGCCCCCAATTTAAGTAGTTATTGTTTAAAACAGCAAGGTCGTGTTGAAAATCAAAATCAAAGGTATGACTTTGTTCAGAGCCAAAATTGGAATTTTCAACATCAAAATATTCATAGAAAAACTGAGTCCGTGTTTTTGAAGCTACGGAAATATCATGCTCCCAGCGAGCCAGAATATTGGCACCCGAATTATCTTCTGGACTCGGCCTTGCCGCCCCCGATTGATTGTCGTTAGGGAATAAAAAACTGTCTTGCACCTTACTAACATAACCATCACCTTCAATCATCAAGCGATCGCCAATATTTGAATTCCAGTCCACTCTAAATCCAGCTCGACCTTGAACCCAGTCATCTTTTGCATTGTTTCCTTGAAGATCAAGCAGCTCATCTCGATACAGAAATTTTCCAAACACCCGATAATGAGCGTTATTGTCAATTTGATCACCATAGCGCAATTCAACAATTGCCCGTTCTTTATTACCGGCAACTACAGAAACAATTCCCTGTTGCGTATCCTCTGTGTGTTTAGTAATGATATTGATAACCCCATTAACTGCATTATCCCCCCAAACACTAGCTCCTGGCCCTCTAATCACCTCAATTCTTTCAATATCATTTAATACTAAATCCAGATTCTCCCATCGTACACCGGCAAAAGTAGGAGAATAGATATTACGACCATCTAATAAGACCAGGAGTTTATTAGCATAACGACCATTGAAGCCACGTGAAGTAACAGCCCATTGGTCAGCACTGATCCGGGCAACCTGTAATCCTGGAACTATTCGTAATACATCGGCAATATGGGTTACCCCAGAGCGTTGAATATCATCTTGCGTAACAACAAAAACAGCAGCCGCGGCATCAGAAAACTTTTGATCTGTTCTGGCAACTGAACTCACCTGACTTTGCATGAGTTGCTCAATACTAAGATCAGTAAGGTCAATTTCTTCGGGGTAAGCTATAGATGAATAGACAAAAACAGTGCCTTTGAGAAAGATATAGATAAACGCCTGTTTTCGACTCATATAATTATTATTTTGATCGTTTTACAGCATGTTTAATTCATCCTAACACAGCATTGATCTGTTCAATCAGGTAATTTTTCACTATCTACATCAATAAGTGCCACCTAAACTGATTGATGTTTTAAAGTAAGTTTTGAAGCAGGCTTGAATATAGAAATTGTACTCTACTCGAGTAATTTTAAATTCTGTTTATACAAAGCAGGATCGTAACTATTCAATGTGTATTAGCGCAAAGGGTGTAGTTACGCAGGAACTAGCATAGCAATGCCTTTATCAAAACTTAGCAAATGCCCTTTATTATGTATAGCCATTGAAAGAAAATAAGCATCTGTGATTTGTCTATAGCCTAAGATAGTTGATCATAAATTTTCATACTACCTCCCTCTCTTCTTCATTTTTGTTACAAGTAACTTCTTGTTATAAAGCGTAAATTAACACCTGTCTTTCTATATTTTCAGGAGTTCTAACATGAAAAAACTAATATGTTTCTTATTTATAGGTTCAACATTAATAACGGGATGCTCATTCAATAAGCCTGGGCTTGCATTTACCGATGCTGAACAAACAATTCAAGGCCCGGTTTCTCTAATTGAGCAAGCAGATTTTACTTCAATTTATTTACCTGGCTTACTAGACCCATCATTAACTCCTGATTCATATATACCAGGAGCCATTGA
>CAZNGU010000163.1:1505-5695 GCA_964572325.1 uncultured Methylomarinum sp. | reverse complement strand
AGCCTATCTTGCCCAAGTGAAAACATCTTATCTGGAGCCACTTTCTGCAAAAGCCAAGGCACATAATACTGATTTGATTGTGAGTTTGCCGGCTTTAGGCAAAAACAAAGAACATTTTAATACCGTCATTAGTCTGGGGGAAAAAGAGAGCCGTTATAACAAAAACCATTTACTACCTTTTGGTGAATATTTGCCATTACAACCGGTATCCGGTTTTGTTTTGGCCTTGCTTAATGTGCATTTAGGAGACTTTGTTTCGGGGGGGGATGATCAGGACTTGTTAGAGGGAGGTGGCTATCCATTCGCGACTTCAATTTGTTATGAAGATGCTTTTGCCAGTGAAGCATTAAATGCGTTACCAGAGGCCGCTTTTTTGGTCAATGTTACCAATGACGCCTGGTTTGGTGATTCAATTGAGCCTTATCAACATATGCAAATAGCGCAAATGCGGGCATTGGAAACAGGACGTTATATGTTAAGAGTGACAAATACAGGCGTTACAGCAATCGTTGCACCTGATGGTTTAATAATTAAGAAAGCCCCCAGTTTTAAACAAGTGGTACTCAGAGGAAAAATTTTCCCTATGGGAGGCATGACGCTATTCGCAAAACTTGGAGATGCTGTCATTGTTTCTGGATTAGCTGTTATTTTATTATTTTTAATTTTATGGTTGAATGTGAAATCAAGACAGATTGAAAAGTGACTGCGTTAAAAGTACTTTTATATCTTCTATTGAGTCAATTTTTTTTAGCAGATAGTTTGGCACAAGATCGTGACCGCTGGACTAAGCCCGATTATATTCTGGCCAGTTTTATTGAAATTGCCTTAAAAAATGAGTATTCAACAGCAGCTAAGCGTATAAGCAAATGGACAACAGCAATTAACTATCATTTTGTACATTGTGTAGCTGACCAGGCCTTACATGAGCGCTTGACTAAAATGCACTTAGACCATTTGGCAGATATTAGCGGCATTTCGTTTAATGAAGTAAAGCTTAAGAAAAATGCTAATTTACTGATTATTTTTTCAACTGAAAACCGCCTGAAGCAAGAACTACAGCAGGAATTTAATGTTAAATCATTAAAACAACGTGAGTACTTGTTTAAAAATAGTGTCTGTTTGGCTCATTATTCAACACATAAAAATGGCAGTATAAAAAAAGCTATCGTTATTATTCCGGTTGACAGGGCAAGAGCGCATGCAAAATTAATTTCATGTATTGTGGAAGAATTGACGCAGGTGATGGGTCTGGCTAATGATTCAGATAAGGTGTTTCCTTCTGTTTTTAACGATAATTCGTATAATGATTTATTGACAGGACTGGATTATATTTTGTTAAAGATACTTTATCACCCAAAGGTAAACGCGGGTGCGAGCATAAACGAGCTTAAACCCATTTTAAAAAATGTTATTAAATCAATGGAAAAACAAGGTGTTATTAGCAATGCAGAAGAAAAAGTGATGAAAGGAGAGCTATATTCATTATTGTACTAGATCGCAAAGAGCGTACTATCAATACATTATCGTCTTCTCAAACGGGATGCCTACACGAAAGCTGGTAATCCGCTCTTGATTAAGGAATAAATGGTGTTTTCTTTAGTGATTCCCAAGCGCACTAATGAGCAACCGCAGCTAGAGTAAAGAGGTATATCCATAGTTTAGCTACTATTTATCATCGCCATTATTTTCTACGTTTCCAATGAATTTGAGTATAGTAAGGCCAATGATAAGACCTAGTATTGGAAAGAAAATAATTTGTGTCCCCCATGGTATATCATGAGCATCTTTTAAGTCAGCACCAAACATTTTAGTAAAAATAAAGAACATAAAATCAGTCATATCATATACTCGCGTATGTTAAAAAACATTTTTAATGATGACTCATGCTACACCCAGTTCTTAGGTGCTGTGTCAAGTGATTAATAAGAATTAAAATAGCGAATGATATATTCAATCTCCAGCAAGTAAGAAGATAATAAGTAGAATAAACCCAAGCCAGAGTGTTACTTTATTATTTTGCTCCATTTTCTTTACTGCGCAGACATCTATTGCATCGCAATGTTTGTCTTTCAGATAATATAGTTTGATAAATCGGTTGCATAAATAGGCTATAATTAGCAACAAAATTAGTTTCTGTTTGGTTGTCAGCGCTGTAAAAATATCTAGTCCACTCTGAGTACCCAAAAGACCTGTAGTAAAAACAACTAATGCACAAAAAACACCTACGCCAAGCATAATAACAGCCAGTTTTTTTAACGTGGGTATGTTTCTTTGTTCTAAATCATTGGGTTCAGTCATGATCTCACCATATTTATACCTAACTATTTTCGGTTTAGTATTCCTTTACAAAACCATTTTCCCAGTTTAAGTCGATGGCGGGCAAAGCATTGATAACTATAATCAAAAAATGGTTGAAATAAAGGCCATTGTGTCGCTGCTAAAAACAAGCCTTTTCCCACAGCAGCATAAGATTCACGAAAAACCTGCATGCCAGAAATGACTTTACCATCAGGATAAACACCATGTATCTCTGCCATCAATTTTTTTCGGTTGCTTTGGTATTTTTCCGCTTTAAAATCATCGGCTGAAATATCCTCAAATTCCAATTCACCCTTTTTGTTCCAACGACTAAGACGTTTAACCTCTGCTTGACAGATGGGGCAATCACCATCGTAAAGCATTTTAAATGATTTATTATTCATTTTTTGATTCCTCACGCTGAGTAATACGCTTAAAAAAAATCTGTATATAATCATTGCTACCATCAAAAACAGCCGATAATACCGCATGATAGCTAGCTTGAAATACAATCAACCAATCATGGGTTAATTTTGGCCTGGGGCCTTTAAAACCTGAAAAGGGAGCCAGTGGAGTACCTGCCCATTGTATAGGAGTGAGGTTTAAAGTCTTAATAGCAGTGCCAGAGTCCATGATCATAATCTCCTCAAATGATGGTAATAGGCCATCGTGATTAATAATCTGAGTTAAAACGGTTTTGGCAATCTGGTCTGAAGCTAATTGCAGTTCATGGTCGGTAAAAGTGAGACATTTTTCGTTATTTAATAATTTGCTTAATTGCGTATAGGTTTTAATAAATGCGGAAACATAGCCTGTTGCCTGGTTAACGCCTGTAGCTGCGGTAAACCATTTTCGTCCGGAATATGATGTCTTAGCCGTCTCAACAATAATCACTTGATAAGCTTGAGGATATTTTTTCAGCCCCATTAATTGTTTGATTTGATCCAGTGAATGGGGTGACAAACGATCTATCTCGTTCATTTTAAATCACCTCACGCAATGCAGCTTGCAGATGCTCAAATTCAAATTGAACCCCTTGATCTAAAAAACGCTGAGGTATAACACGCTGCCCACCTAATACCAACGATGACATTTCACCCATAACCACTTTCAATAAAAGGGCAGGTACAGGAAAGTATGCAGGTTTTTTTAATACCTTGGCTAAGATTTGAGTAAATTCATTATTGCGCACAGGGTTGGGCGCTGTCCCGTTAAACACCCCCGTTAGTTCCTTAGAATTTAGTAATGCTTCAATCATTCTGATTAAATCGTTGCGATGCACCCATGACATCCATTGCTGACCACTGCCTAGCCTACCACCTAAACCTAATTTAAAAGGCATTAATATGCGTTGTAAAAAACCACCATCTTGCCCAATAACCAAACCTGTTCGCAATAAACAGACTCGCACACCAAGGTCAGATGCTTTAAGAGCCGTTCGTTCCCACTCAAGACAAAGTGTCTGGGCAAAATCATTTAAAGCTGATGCTGGACTCGTTTCATTGAGTTCTATATCACCTTGATCACCATAAAAACCAATGGCGGAACCACTGATTAATACGGCTGGCTTTTGCTGACTTGTGGAAATAAATTTGACCAGTTGTTCTGTGACTTTAATACGACTATCAAGTAACTGCAATTTACGCTGATAAGACCAACGTTTGTCGGCAATCCCTTCGCCAGCAAGGTTGATAATCGCATCAAAATGCATGTCGGGCGTTAGTTCATCCAGTGAAGCAATAGGAATCACTGCTTCTCCACAAAGTTTGGGAACAAGATGCGGTCGGCGACTGAGCATGGTTAATTTATGACCTTGTTTAGTCAGACTCTGGCAGAGTGGTCTACCAATAAAACCCGTGCCACCTGTAATTAAAATATTCATCATTCACCTC
>CAZNGU010000163.1:0-1405 GCA_964572325.1 uncultured Methylomarinum sp. | reverse complement strand
TATTATGAGGAGCTCAAAATATAAACTGGGTTTCTCTACAAAGGATTTCTTCTCGTGCAGCTATTATATATTCAACACGACTGAGAAGCTCCTTTATGTACTCGAAAATTACCTACAAAAAATAGCCCCAACCCTATGTAAATCAACAGTGTTGCGAAGCCAACACCCGCAACGGATAATACTAATCCAAGAATACTGATAACACCGCCTGCTGCTGCCAGATTAAATGCAGAACTCACTGTTTCAGTGGTGCAAGCACCCGGTTTATTAGCAGAGCGATGAAGCATCCATAAATTGAAACCTATAAAGCCAGTGAATAAGGGGATAAGAATGGCATCGTGGATTAAAAACCCAAGACCTATCGCACTTAAAGCACTTAGAACTACTGGCAATCCTAAACAACATGCAGCTGTAATCGCTGTGCCAATTAAACTGCTTATTTGTTTTGTATTTTCGTTCATTATAAAACCCTCTGCATTAAATTTAGCTATCGCTCTAAAGTGGTTAAGCTTTGTTCTAGTCGGCGTACTTTTCTGCGAGTGTCCAGAATGTATTGGTTAAGCTCAAATAATAGTCTATTTGTCATTTCCGTATCGCCTTTATCCTCAGTTAGTAATAGACTGATGATTATTGCTTGGGGAACGCCTGCTTCTCTGGCTATTTTAATAAAGCATAAACGTTTAATAGCCACTTCATTAAACAGTAAAAGTCTGCCTGCCGTCCTATTACAAACATGGATGACTCCCAAATCTATATAATTTCTAATGCAATGCACGCTAACGCCAGTCTTTTCAGCCAGTGTTGATAGCCTGATCAAATTGTTATTAGTAACATCATCATTCATTTTTATCCTGCACAACAAGACAGTTCTTTCACGTCTTTATTAAAAGTCTGCGCACAAAGTTTAATCCCTTCAACCATGGTTAAATAAGGGAATAATTGCCCAGCCAGGTCTTCAATAGTCATCTTATTATGAATCGCCAAAACAGCGGTTTGAATCATTTCACCGGCTTCAGGCGCTAGTATTTGTGCACCAATTAAACGATGATTGTCTGCATCCATTACTAACTTAACAAAACCTTGGGTCTCAAAATTAGCTAACGAACGGGGTACGTTTTCTAAAGCTAATAAACGACTCTCGGTTTTAATCTTGTTTTTATGCGCTTGTGTTTCTGTTAAGCCGACTGTAGCCATTTGCGGATCAGTAAACATAACAGCTGGCATCGCCGATAAATTAATCGCTTGATCACCGCCTGTCATATTAATTGCGGCACGGGTTCCTGCTGCTGCGGCTACATAAACGAATTGGGGTTGATTAGTACAATCCCCTGCTGCATAAATGTGTTCTACATTGGTTCGCATGTGATCATCAACCATGATGGCACCTCCAGTGCCAATCGTGACG
>CAZNGU010000162.1:0-5699 GCA_964572325.1 uncultured Methylomarinum sp. | reverse complement strand
TAAGCGAGTGCAACGCCGCAAATGACTACTTATCGACTTTTTATATTCGTCAATATAATTGTGCTGGAGTACAAGCATCTCTTGTATCTTTTAAAAGCCGCGTGATAAATTGTTTTTTCAGAAACAAATGTTTTATCATTCTTCATGACGCTTTACGTGAACCATTAAGCGAATCAAAGACAAGTTCTCCGCTTGCTACTTTATTTCTACCACTTTCTTTTGCAATATACAAAGCTTTATCCGCAGAATGAATCAATATTGCAGCCAATTCCACCGTATTTATTGCAGGAGAGTTACTGGGCAAATAAGTTGAAATACCGATAGACAGGGTAACTTGGATATTTTGCTCTTTGAAACTTAAATCCAGGCCTTCAACACTGTCTCGTATTCTTTCTGATATATCAATGGCTTGCGACTCATTAATGTTCGATAAAAGTGCTACAAACTCTTCTCCTCCATAACGAGAAAGCACATCATTACTTCTTAACTGTTGCTTAATTATATTGGCAATCGTGGATAAGACATAATCACCCGCCTGATGCCCATAGCTGTCATTAACCTTTTTAAAATAGTCAATATCTAAAAAAAGACAACTTAATGGCTCGGTATGACGCTGGCTTCTATCTAGCTCCTCACCAATTCGCTGCTCAAGAAAACGCCTGTTATTTACACCCGTTAAAGTATCAACAAGACTGGTTCGGCGCATCATTTCGAAATTCAAATTATTTTCAAGACAAACACTGACTACAGCCACCATATGTTCAATAAAATCAGTGGCCATATTGTTAATAAATCGATCAGCTGTATAACTACCTAGATTTAACGCCCCCAGAAACCGCCCCCGCCGACTTAAAGGAATTATCGCAACTGACACGGGTTTTCTATCTATTCCTGAAAAAAAACTTGCACAATTAGACTGCTTATAAGAACCCAAAAAAGGGTGCAAGGACAAGCCAAAAGTACTTTTTAAAAGCTCTTTGTCTTCTAACAGAACTAAGCCTTCCTTTCTTTTGTAGTCATAATCATCGTCATCAAGGTAAGTGCCGATTTCTCCTTTTTCATCAATCAGGCAAAGACTAATTACATCCAGATCAAAAAAAATTTTAGCATCTCCCAATAATTGATCAATCATTTCAGACAATGAATTAAGATTGAGCAATTTCATTTCAAAAACCTGAAATCTTTTTAAGGTCAAGCTATTATGCTGGACTCGGTCAAGCATACCATCCAAATGGCTTTGCAAAACATGTAAGTCTGTTGTAATGTCTTTTTCCAAGCAACTGCTCCGTTATTCTCTGAAGATCTTATATACTTTGCACGGGTTACGGTTGAAGATTTCTAACGGCTTATTTTATGCCGATAGTTGCGTTATTGAAACTGTTTCAGCCCCATGCTCTCGACCAAATCAGCTAGCTATAAATTCCGTAATCGTAACCGCGCAAAGTATAGGTCTGTCTCTATCAGCCCTAAAGACTTCTATTGCACCAAATTCTAGCAGTTAACAACAAAGTTACAACTCTTGTTTAAAGTTCTGGATAAAGCTGTATCAAAGATTCAGCAGATCTTAGCCAAGTAATGCTAATCTATCCAAATCTTATATTTGAGTGATTCCACACGATTTCACAAAAGTGTTAATACAGTTCTAAATAGAGCTATTTACTAAAATTTTATAAAAACTCAGCAATGACCCAGTCTCCTGAAGATCAAATACTAAGCTTACGACAAGCTATTAACAGCTATAACAGCCATTATTACACACATGATGCGCCTATTATAACGGATGCAGAATACGATAGAAAAATTCAACAGTTAAGAAAACTAGAGTCTGAATACCCTAAGCTGCTTACAAATGACTCGCCCACACAAAAAGTAGGCGCAGAAATTTTAACCGCTTTTAGCAAAGTTAAACATGAAATACCCATGCTTTCCCTTGGAAATATCTATTCTGCTGAGGAATTTGACAACTTTGTTGATCGTTTAAAAAACCGTCTGGATACTACGGATGGCTTTACTTTTTGTGTAGAACCAAAGCTTGATGGCCTGGCTATCAGTTTACTTTATAAGAATGGCCGCCTGATTAGAGCGGCAACCCGGGGTGATGGTAGCATCGGGGAGAATGTTACTCATAATGTAAAAACCATTAAAAATGTTCCTCTGCTTTTAAACGGAAAAAACATTCCTGAGCTGATAGAAATAAGAGGAGAAGTCGTTATGCCTCTGGCTGATTTCAATGCTTATAACAAAGTCGCAGAACAAAAAGGTTTTAAAAATTTTGCAAACCCACGAAATGCTGCAGCGGGTAGTCTGCGTCAACTGGATTCAAAAATAACCGCAACACGCCCTTTGACATTTTATAGTTATGGCATTGGTTCATGTCTCAATGGGGTCTTAGCTGATAGTCATTATCAAAGACTTATGCAGTTACAAAGTTGGGGGCTACCGCTAAGTAAAGAAATAGAGCTACATAATAATACCCGCGACTGCATGGATTATTATGATGCCATTTTACAAAAACGCGATAAACTTCCTTATGAAATTGATGGCGTCGTATATAAAGTTGATAACATTCAATTACAAGAAAAACTGGGTTTTGTTGCGCGTGCACCTCGCTGGGCGACAGCCTATAAATTTCCTGCTCAGGAAGAACAGACAAGCTTGCTGAATGTTGAGTTTCAAGTGGGTCGTACCGGCGCCATTACCCCTGTTGCCATTCTTGAACCGGTTTTTGTAGGCGGCGTCACAGTCAGCCGCGCCAGTTTACATAATAAAGATGAAATAAGCAGGCTGGATATTGAAATCGGCGATACGGTCGTTATTCGCCGTGCTGCTGATGTTATCCCTCAAATCACCCGCCGTCTCCCAGAACGAAAACAAGCGACAAAAGCGATTATTTTTCCGGAACAATGTCCGGTTTGTCAGTCAGAAATTGAACGAATTAAAGGTGAGGCAACCCTGCGCTGTTGTGGTGGATTATTTTGTGCCGCTCAGCGTAAACAAGCTATTCAGTACTTTGCCTCGCGCAAAGCCATGAATATTGACGGTCTGGGTGAAAAACTGGTTGACCAGCTGGTAGATGAAGGTTTAATTAACACAGCCGCTGATTTATATAGCTTAACCGTCGATCAGTTACTTGGCCTGGAAAGAATGGGCTTAAAAAAGGCAGAAAACCTGATTAATGCTCTTATACAGTCCAAGCAGACAACATTTCCCAAGTTTCTTTTAGCACTCGGCATTAGGGAAGTAGGAGAAGCAACCGCCAAGAACTTAGCCGAACACTTTTTAACACTGGATCAGCTCGAACTAGCTGATATGGAAGCCTTACAAGAAGTGGATGACGTAGGCGAAGTTGTTGCCCAACATATTATTTTGTTTTTCCGTCAAACACACAATCTAAAAATAATTGATGCCCTATTAGAAGCAGGAATACACTGGCCAACCCCCATAGCGAAGCAAAAAATATCATTACCTCTATCAGCTAAAACCTATGTGCTCACAGGCACCCTAACGCAAATGAAACGAAATGATGCAAAAACAATGCTGCAATCATTAGGAGCTAAGGTATCTGGCAGTGTCTCTAAAAACACTGATTGCGTGGTTGCCGGTGAATCGGCCGGTTCAAAACTAAAAAAGGCTGAAGAACTGGGTATTCAGATTATTAATGAAGCTGAGCTACTAGCATTATTTGATACATTGCAAAAAAACTTAGCCTCTTAAAGCTCTCCGTTAAAATACTTGCTGACTATAACTCCCTGGTTGCACTAAAAGTAATATCAGGCCATCTTTCTTCAGTCAATTGCAAATTAACCCGACTGGTCGCCAAATAAACCAGATAGCCCCCGCCATCTTTAGCCAGGTTATCAAATGCTTTCTTTTTAAATTCTTCCAGTTTTTTAGGGTCTTCAGCACTCACCCAACGTACAGTATTAATGCCAATCGCATCATAAACACATTCCACATTATATTCAGCCTTTAGCCGGTGTGCGGTTACGTCAAATTGCAAAACACCCACCGCACCAAGAATCAGGTCATTATTCTTTAAAGGTTTAAATAACTGTGTTGCCCCTTCTTCTGTTAATTGAACCAGTCCCTTTTGTAAGGCTTTGGCACGTAATGGATCTTTTAACACAACCCGTCGAAATAATTCTGGTGCAAAAAATGGAATGCCGCCAAATTTCAGACTTTCTCCCTGAGTAAAAGTATCTCCCACAGTAATGGTGCCATGATTATGCAAGCCAATAATATCACCCGGATAAGCTATTTCTATGCTCTTACGGGTAGCCGCTTGAAAAGTAATCGCGGTACCTACTTGAATAGGCTTGCCTAATCGCACATGATTAAGTTTCATGCCCTTATCAAATACCCCAGAACATATTCGCATAAAGGCCACCCGATCCCTATGTGCTGGATCCATGTTGGCCTGTACTTTGAAAACAAAGCCTGAAAAACTTTCTTCTTCGGGGACAACTACCCTCTGTTCTGCCATTCTAGGTTTAGGGACAGGAGCATACTCTGCAAAAGCATCTAATAATTCAATAATGCCAAAATTATTGATTGCTGAACCAAAAAAGACCGGTGTTAAGTCTCCTCTTAAATAAGCATCCAAATCAAATGAGTGACTGGCACCTTGAACCAGCTCTATTTCCTCTCTGAGTTCTTCAGCCTGGTCGCCTAACAACTCATCCAGCTTTGGATTGTCCAGCCCTTTTATAACTTCTGCTTCAACAATTTTCCCGGCATGTTGTGCACTAAATAATAGCACCTCATCTTTATATAGATGATAAACACCTTTAAAGCGTTTGCCCATTCCAATGGGCCAGGTCATGGGGGCGCATTTAATATCTAAAACTGTTTCAACCTCATCCAGCAGTTCAATCGGTTCTTTACCTTCCCGATCCAGCTTATTGATAAAAGTTAAAATAGGCGTGGTTCTTAATCGACACACTTCCATGAGTTTAATGGTTCTTTTTTCCACCCCTTTCGCTACATCTATGACCATTAACGCCGAATCAACCGCTGTTAAAGTACGATATGTATCTTCTGAAAAATCCTCATGCCCGGGCGTATCCAGCAAATTCAACACACAATCATTATGCTCAAATTGCATGACTGAAGTCGTCACTGAAATCCCTCTTTCTTTTTCCATTTCCATCCAGTCAGAAGTGGCATGTCTTTCTGCTTTACGACCTTTTACCGAGCCTGCCAGCTGAATTGCACCACCAAAAAGTAATAACTTCTCGGTAATGGTGGTCTTGCCCGCATCGGGATGGGAGATAATAGCAAAAGTGCGTCTCTTGTTGATTTCATTAATAAAATTGCTATCTGTCATACCCTTAAAACCTTATTATATACTCATTGTTAGAATTGACTTTCGAGCTTAAACCCCAAAAATATCGTTATTCTACCTGTTCAAAAAAATTACGTACCGATAAACTTACAACAGTTTTAACAAAATGTGTCTGTCTGCGACTCTGAATACCTCAATATTTAATAACGGTAGCATTCATATTTTCCAATTTGTAATCTCCAGCCCAATCAACCTGGAAAGATCAGTTGGACGTAGAATTAGAGTGCAAGCTATTGGTTTCTCAGTGCTTTGAAAAAATACTAGTCTCACCTTTTGGGTTAGTCTGTTTTTTTTGAAGTACAAGGTCAGACCACCTGATCTCGCGGAAATTAGTTTGATCCCAATGTAAAAATCA
>CAZNGU010000161.1:0-5701 GCA_964572325.1 uncultured Methylomarinum sp. | reverse complement strand
ATTAGCCATATCGATCGTTCTAAAGTTGAAGTGATGCAAGAAATGGCACTGGATATTAATCCTGAGCTGGAAATGGATACCTTTCCGGGAGGTATTAACCAGGAAAATATTGATCAGTTTCTTGACGGGGTTGATTTATATGTTGATGGCCTGGATTTTTTTGCAACCGATGCGCGGCGTATAGTTTTTGCCGCCTGTGCTGAAAAGAATATTCCTGCAATTACTGCGGCTCCTTTGGGCATGGGAACTTCAATGGTCTGTTTTATGCCTGGAGAAATGACCTTTGAAGAATATTTCCGCTGGGAAGGACAATCGGAAATTGAACAATTACTGCGGTTTTTACAAGGTTTAACACCTGTAGGTTTACAAATGTCGTATTTAGTCGATGATACACGTCTGGATTTAGTTAACCATAAAGGGCCGTCGACACCGATGGCATGTGATTTTTGTGCCGGCATGGTGGGAACTTATGCCTTAAAAATTTTGTTAAATAGAGGTATTGTGCCTGCTGCACCTAAAGCCATGCATTTTGATGCCTATAAAAATAAATTTTTAACCACCTGGCGACCTTGGGGTAATAATAATCCCTTGCAAAAACTGAGCTTAATGTTGATTCGGAAAAAATTACGTGGGAAAATCCAGTAATTTGTTGTTGCTTGTTTCCAGGTATTTCATCACTGCCTTTTCCCATGCTCCACGTCACTACCATTGACTAAAGCATTTTTCGTAGGATGTGTTGACGACAGGAAGCGCATCAATGACACAAAGATGCGCTTCGTACCTCAGCACATCCTACGGTTTTTTCCTTATGTCAATGACAGTGATGCTCCCCGTGGGAATGCAGTTGTGACGCTCTCGACAACTGCTCCTGCGTTGTTCTACTATACGCCATCCTTGGCATTATACGTCACTGGACGCAGAGCGTCCTAACATGAATTCCCACGGAGACCGTGGGAACTAGAAACAGGGTCTTTTTATTTATGAGTCAAGAAATTTTAGATAGCTTTAATACATATTTTAAGATGGTTCCCGCTCGGACACCTGCTTTAAAAAAAGAAGTTTATAAATTACGCTTTCAGGTTTATTGTAATGAAACGGGGTTTGAAGACCCTGCTGCATGCCCTGATGGTCTTGAAACAGATGAATTTGATGAGCAATCCATCCATTATCTTATTTATCACAGTACTTCTAAAAGTTATGCTGCAACCACGCGCCTGATTCTTCCTAATGCTCAAAATCCTGAAAAACCATTCCCGATTGAAATACATAGCACCATAGATAATCTTGAACCTATGCAAGGTTTCCCACGGAAAAAACTGGCTGAAATTTCCCGGTTTTGTGTTTCTAAAGACTTTAAGCGAAGAAAGTCTGATAATGCTAACACCACAACAGGTATCCATGAAGGGTCAGCTGAGCTATATACTAAAGAAGAGAAACGTACATTTCCGCATATTACCATCGCACTGATTGCCTGTCAGATTGTTGCCAGTGAAGAACAGGACATCCACCGTTGGTTTGCAGTAATGGAGCCCGCGTTATTTCGTTTTTTATCGGTGCTGGGTATTCGTTTTACCAAAATTGGTCCCGTTATTGAGTATCATGGTAAACGTGAACCAGGCATCATTAAAATTTGTGATTTATTAAATGGTGTTAAGGAAAAGAACCCTGCATTATGGTATATGCTAACCAATAACGGTCATGTTGGGCTTGATTTATAAGCTTTTATCAATCTTCACTCCTTACCTGTTATTCCGCATTGCAAAAAAAGAATACACAATATAAAACACGCCAGCCAGAAAAAAAGGAATACTAAGCCATTGTCCTGTGGACATCCAGGAGTCATGACTATATCCTGACTGCTGTGTTTTAACAAATTCCAGAAAAAAACGTGCGGTAAAAATAGCGACTAAGGAGGTCGCAAAAATGACACCAGGTTTAATCTTGTCTTTTATCGTTATATACATCGTCAGTAATAAGATAAAAATAAAAAAATAGGATATAGATTCATATAACTGCACGGGGTGTCTGGGTAATAAGTCTATTCGCTTAAAAACAACCGCCCAGGGTACCGTTGTCGGTATTCCCACAATTTCTGAATTAAAGAAATTACCGATTCTTATAAAAGTACCTCCCAAAGCACAAACTATGGCAACCCGGTCTAAAAACCAGGCATAAGACTGAACCACACGCCGTTGGTATAAATACAAACTCAATACAATGCCAATAATACCACCATGACTGGCTAAGCCACCTTCCCAAAATGCCAGTATTTTTAGAGGATGGCTGAGATAATAAGCCGGATCATAAAATAGGCAATGTCCTAATCTTGCACCTACGATGGTTCCTATGGCTACATACCAAAGCAAGTCATCTATTTCTTCCGGGTTTTTGCCTTCTCTTTTATAGATCCAGTTCATCACTAGATAACTGGACATAAAAGCTGAGGCAAACATGAGGCCATACCAGCGTATTTTAATGACGCCAAAAGAAATAAATAAGGGGTCTATATCCCAAACAAAAAAATCCATCATATTCTCATTATTTGTATGTCTGTTATGCCATTTGTTCCGATGTTTTACGTTACGGGACGCGGAACATCCTTGTACTAGTGCATGCAAAAACTGCTTATTATTTTAGTCCCAGCGATTTTCTTTGAGCTGGACTCTGCCGTTTTCTATTTGAATCGGAAAGGTATCAATATTTTCATAGGCTGGTGCGCACTTAACTTCGCCCGTTTTCACACAAAACCGTGCGCCATGTCGAGGGCAGACTATTTCATCCCCGTCCAGTAAGCCACTGGCTATTTCTGCACCATCATGTGAACAGACGTCTTCTATGGCATAAAAATCCCCGTCTAATTTAAAAACGGCTACATCGGTTCCATCCACATCAATAATGATGTTTTCACCGTCACTCAGTGCATTTTCTGCACAAATATCAATCCAGTCTGTCATATTAACCTTTTAGATATACATCATATCGGAGTAATTTACTTTTAAAACTTTCATTCGGTTTAGAAACCAAAGGTTCGGAATAATCTGGGCATTTTACCACTACTTTTTTTGTAGCTGAGCTAAAAGCCATATCAAACAGCTGTTCTTTATCTTCATCATTGCCCAGTAAATCTCGCAAGATGGTCATGGATTTTTTAGCTAATGCTGATTTTTTTCTTTTTTCGGGGAACATGGGGTCAATGTATATGCAGTCTGCCGGTTCATTGAATGTTGCCAACACATCACCAGCATTTCCATAATGTAATTCTGGGATTTCGATAGCAAGCTGTGTGACCCATTGTTTTTTTGACAAACGCTTGAAACCATCTTGCAATAATTCATACATTATCGGAGAGCGTTCTATGCAACGGAGAGTATAGCCCATTCGAAAGATATGTAGGCTGTCTTGCCCCCATCCAGTTGTTGCATCAATAATAGTTTTTGTTTTTCGCCCGATAGCTTGTGCCAATGCTCCTTTTTTAGGGGCTGGCCAGGAATGCTGCTCACCATACCGTGGCTCAATGTCTACTGACAAACCCCCTTTTTTTAATAGCTCTTTATCCAGTAATTTTAAGCTGCCATCTCGCCAGATCAAATAAAAAGTCTCGGGCATTTCCGGGCTTATTATTTGATATAAAGGAACAGTCAGTCTTTCCGCTAGTGCGCTTGATGTTTCTAATTCAGCAGGCTCCTGACAAAGCACCGCCAGTTTTCCTTGATACATTCAGCTACACGTTATTCTGTAGAAATAGATTTTTCTTCATTCTTTAAAGCGGCATCCAATGTATGCCAGGCTAGTGTGGCACATTTTACTCGGGCTGGGTATTCTCTTACACCTGCCAGTACCGCTAATTTGCCAATCGCGGCCAAATCAACATCACCTTCTTCTGTAGTCATGGCATGAAACTGTTTGAACAAGGTGTACGCTTCATTTTCTGTTTTTCCTTTAACTATTTCGGTCATTAATGAAACAGATGCCGTGGAAATAGCACAGCCTGATCCTTGAAAACTGGCATCGACTATCTCGTCACCCTGCATTTTCAAAAACAAAGTGAGCCGATCCCCACATAAAGGATTAAAGCCTTCAACTTCTCTATCAGGGTTTTCCATGACCCTGAAATTTCGTGGATTTCTATTATGGTCAAATATCACCTCCTGATAAAGATCTCGTAAATCATCAAACATCAGCCAAATACCTCGATCAATTGCTCTATACCGTTCATTAAATTATCTATTTCTTCATGAGTATTATACATGGCAAACGATGCTCTAGCTGTTGCCGGTACTTTAAAGAAATCCATAACTGGCATGGCACAATGATGCCCTGCCCTGACTGCAATACCTAAACTATCCAGCATAGTACCAATATCATGTGGGTGAATTTTATTTAATACAAAAGACAGAATAGCTCCTTTATTTTCAGCTTCGCCTATAATTCTTAAGCCCGAAATAGCTTTGGCCTTTTCTGTAGCATACTGCAATAACTCAGCTTCGTAATTTGCAATATTGTCCATGCCAATGTCAGTTAAATAATCAATGGCTGCACCTAAACCGATCACATCAGCAATACTGGGTGTTCCAGCTTCAAATTTATAAGGCAATCCGTTATATTCTGTTTCTTCAAAAGTCACTTTTCGGATCATATCACCACCGCCTTGATACGGAGGCATGGCTTCCAACAGGGCTTGTTTGCCATATAACACGCCGATACCTGAAGGGGCATAGAGCTTATGTCCAGAAAATGCGTAAAAATCACAATCCAGGGCTTGTACATCAACAGCCATATGAGGAATAGCCTGAGCACCATCCAGTAAAACAGGAATATTTTTGGCTTTAGCTAAAGCAATAATCTTTTTAACCGGGTTAATGCTACCTAAAGCATTAGACATGTGAACTACTGAAACCAGTCGGGTTTTATCACTGATTAAGTCTTCAAAAGCATCAATAATAAGTTCACCTTGTAAATTAATAGGTGCAACTTTTAATACCGCCCCCGTTTCTTCACACAGCATTTGCCACGGCACAATATTGGAATGATGTTCCATCGCAGTAATTAAAATCTCATCCCCTGCTTTTATATGGGCTTTACCAAAAGTTTGGGCGATCAGATTAATCGCTTCTGTGGTTCCTTTGACAAATATAATTTCTTTTGTGCTTTTGGCGTTGATAAAGTTTTTAACTTTTTCTCGGCTTCCCTCATAGCGATCTGTTGCTTTTACACTGAGTGTATGTACACCTCTATGTACATTGGCATATTCATGTGTATATAAATGAGAAATACTGTCAATCACGGCTTGAGGTTTTTGGCAGGTCGCCGCATTATCCAGATAAACTAAGGGTTTGTTACGGATTTTTACTTTTAATATAGGAAAATCGTTACGGATTTTATCTATGGGGAATGTTGTCATTTTAATTCGATTGGTTTTATTTCTTTAATTATTTGCTAATTTGTATAGGGCATATTATATTCAGACTTTATCTATTCCGATTACATTAAGGCCATGTCTGTATCTTCTGATGACTTTATTAAAAAACATTTAACAAATCTGGCTGAATGGCAAAAAATGGGAGAAGCCGACATTTTTCCACCCCAAAGTCGCCTAGAACTTATTAATGGAGAAATATTAGAAAGGGCACCTATAGGAACTCACCACTCAAGCCACTTGATGCGCATAATCAAATTATTCTCTGGCTGAATTCAGGAATCG
>CAZNGU010000160.1:0-5702 GCA_964572325.1 uncultured Methylomarinum sp. | reverse complement strand
AAAGACACAGCAATATTCACTGCAGCCCAGACAATAACTCGGGAGCTTACTAATAGCCCAATCAAACCTGCAGCAAAGAATAAATAGGCTTTATTGTTAGGGATAGCCTCTGGCATTTCATTAAGTACCTCTTTTTCCAGAGGGTCTATGATGCTGTTATTTATTTGCTCCTGTTTAGCCAACCCAACCATCCAGATCAAAAATAATACCAGCATAGTCAGCATAATTATGCTATCAATCATGCCCAGTCCATCAAAAGATAGAAAGTAGCAAATCAAACTCACTCCCATTAAAACCGGTAATTCCCGCTTAAGTAATGCAGATCTGAACATTAATGGAGAAATTAGTGCAGTACAGCCAAGAATCAACCCTATATTTGCAATATTGGATCCTATTGCATTACCGATAGCTAACCCAGAATTTCCCTGCCATGATGCAATACCTGAGACCAGTATTTCCGGAGCCGATGTACCCAGCCCAACTACTGTTAGGCCAATCAATAAAGGGGAAATACCAAAATTTCTGGCAATAGTGACAGCACCCACAACAAACTTGTCAGCAGCAATGACCAAAACAATTAAACCCACTGCCATTGCAATAAAGTTGAGCAACATAAGAAATAAACTAAATTAAGCGTTAGATAATCTTTTATTATGCCATTTTTGTGCCAGTCTACCCAAGCCCTTTTATTAAGCCTTGCTCAACTGATTTATCCTGGCTAATAATATATTCAATAGAACTGAGGCTTTATACTTCACAGTCGTGACCATGCGGAATATAATCCCTTCCTTTAGGGACGCGTACAGAATAAATTCGGCTACTTGCCGAAGGGTTTTTAAAAAACCAGCGAGTTGTCGAAGTTATTTCGTGCAAGTTCCTTAGTGTGCTAATGTTTTTTTGGGGGTGGGGGAGAAGAAGGAAGCCTAGGAGACTGAAGTTGCAACACTGAAGACAGACAAAAAGACCAGTAAGATGGGCGGGTTATTTATTGCGAGTTGCCTTAACAAGTTTCAGGGTTAGATATACTTCACGCGGTCACGGGTGCGGATTTCTAACGACTGAGTTTTTGCCGATAGCAGCGTTGCCTACAAGGATGTAGGTAAGGGGCGTGAGCAGGAGCGGAAGCTTTGCTGAATCAGTTGCGTAGCTTGCTATGCGCCTGATTCAGCACCTTGCTCTCGACAAAAATCAGTTCGCCATAAATTCCACATCCGTGACCACGCGAAGTATATCAGGCAAAAACACTTAATATGCCATTACTGGCAATTGCTCTTCCTGCTTCAATTTCTTCTGCTATATCTAGTAAATCTGGGGTTTGCTCATTTTGGGCGAAAGCACCGGATTCTTTAGATCGCTCATCGTTTGCCTGGTTTGCCATCTGGCTGAAACCTTTTGACTGCTTTTGTCCTGCATCATCTTGTGAAACATTCACATCAGTCAAGGTAAGCTGCTGAGCTGAAAACATTTCTCTTAATTTTGGAATAGCCGCTTCAATGGCTTCTTTGACAGCAGCATGCTGGGCAGTAAAGACAACTGTTGCCTGATCCTGGCTTACATCAACTCTGATACTAATGGGCCCCAAATGTCTTGGATTAAGTTTTAGTTCTGCTGCAGGAATCGCTTGCTTATACATCCACAATACCCGCTCACCCATTTCTTTATTCCATTCAGGGTGCGCAAAATGTTTACCCATAGCGGGTAATGTTTCTGCATTTTCATTCACTACCGCTTTATTTAACATGGCTACATCCGCTGCAAACCGGGGTAATGTTTTTTCATTACTGGGTAATAAGTCTATATCTTGCGATAATTGAGCACCTTCATTTTGTCTGGATGTAATGACGGGAATATCCTGCCTGGGTTTAGCAAAGGCATTTTCTTGTTGTAAAAGTGAATCTGTTTCAGTTTGCCCAGTATTTTCTGCTATTTTTTGTCCGACTATTTGCCTTACGACTAAATCTTCTTTATTTATCTCTGGTTTTATTCCCGCAATAGCAGGACTCATCACCTGTTCATGCTCAACTGACTGTTTTATTGCAGGTATTATTGTGGCTGCTTGGGTATTGACAGCTATTTCAGCTTGTTCTTGTCCTAATTCTGCCTCAAGTTTTTCTACTTTTGCTCCATCGGTTTGTTCAGTTAGTATTGCATTTCCAATTAAATTTAGTGGATTAGATTCTTCATCTAATCCCAAATTTTTACTGATTTGATTTATTTGATTTTCCAGTATTTTTGTTTCTTCTGTAAAGCTGAGAGTGGTGTTTTCCTGCTCATTATGCTGTGATACAAGCTGCTGTATGCCTTTTATTTTTTGTAATTCTTCCGCTAAACGCGATACTTTTTCTTCCAGTTCAACTGAGCCCAATGTTTCAGTCTTTAATGCTTCCGTTTTTTCAATCAAGCCTTGCAATCTGTTTTCTAAATTAATTTCGTCAGTAACAACATTTTCCAGGGAATTCAGCACATTTTCCAGGGCTTCTATGGTACTTTCTATATCTTGCGTTTTCTCTATCGCATGGCCTAACGGCAAACCATTGCCAAAAAAAGCGGAAAACTCCGATGCTACCCCTTCCTCACTCATCTGACCGGCAATTTCTTTCATATTGGTCAGTTGTTTAATTTGATTTTTTAATGCATCTGCAAAGCTTTCAGGAGTCATCCCCTCGATATCTGAAGATGGCAGGACTGTATTGAAGTCTTCACTTGCTGAAAATAAGGCACTTAAACCTGAGCTATTGATGTTCATTATATTTCTCCGAAATCCTTAGAGAAACTACTTAGCATTTCTTATGCCATTTGCAACTCCCATACGCGTTGCGTGATCATCTTGTTCATACTGCTCCTTTTTATCTTCTATTCCCCTTTCCTTTCTAGCCGCATTATCACAAATATTTTGCAAATTTTTGGTTTTTAGGTGTTGTTTTTCCCAGTTTTTTCGAAGAACATCTAATTCCTGATCCAGGCATAAAACATCCTTATTGTGTTTCTCAATAACTAGTTCCAGTTTGCTTAAAAATGATTTGAATTCAATAAGGTTCTCAATTTTTATGCCATTTTCACTGCTTGACTGGAGCTTTTCCTTATACTCTTGTTGATATTGTTGCAGGTCTTCTAACTGCTTTTGTAAATCCTGTTTTTTTCCATGAGCCTCACCGAGTGCTTGTAATGCACTTTTTTCCTCATTGGCATTAAGCTCAACTATTCTTTGTAATCGTTGTGATTTTTTCATTCTTTAGGGGTCTGCTGCATTCCCAGTAATATCTCTAGTTCAATGAGGCTACGGCTAATATCGACGGCCTCACCCATATCCTGCTGTAAAAAAGAGAGTATAGCTGCATTTTTATCAATAGCCTCATCAATTCTAAGATCAGACCCTTTCTGATAGGCACCCACATTAATCAGGTCTTTATTTTGTTGATAGAGTGAATAGAGTCGCCTAAATTTTCGAGTCATTTCCAATTGTCTGGAATCAATGATATCAGGCATGACTCGGCTAATGGATGCTTCAATATCAATCGCTGGGAAATGGCCTGATTCTGCTAGCTCCCGGGATAAGACGATATGCCCATCTAATACACCTCGAGCAGCATCAGCTATAGGATCATTCGTATCATCACCTTCAACCAGAACCGTATAAAAAGCAGTAATTGATCCGCCCCCTTCATCGGCATTGCCGGCTCTTTCCACTAAATGGGGTAATTTTGCAAATACCGATGGGGGATAACCTTTGGTTGCCGGTGGTTCATTAATGGCTAAAGCAATTTCCCTATGTGCCTGAGCAAATCGTGTTAATGAGTCCATTAACAGTAGTACATCCAGTCCCTGGTCTCTAAAAAACTCGGCAATACTGGTTGCCAGCATTGCCCCATGAACTCGCATTAAAGGGGAATCATCCGCAGGTGAGGCAATAACAACTGCTTTTTTCATACCTTCCTCACCGAGTATTTTTAAGACAAATTCATTGACTTCCCGCCCTCTTTCTCCTATCAGTCCAACAATAACTATATCTGCACTGGTATATTTGGTCATCATGCCCAGTAAAACACTTTTTCCAACACCGGTACCAGCAAACAGCCCCATACGTTGACCACGGCCTATAGCTAAAATTGAATTAATGGCTCTAACACCTACATCCAATGAATCTCTAATGGGTTTTCTTGCTAACGGGTTGATAAATTTTCCATTCAGGGAAATTTTTTTCTCAGTTTTTAATACCCCTTTATCATCTAAAGGTTTTCCAGTGCCATCTAATACTCGGCCGAGCAGACCAAACCCTACACTTGCAAGACTATTTTTTCCTAACGGAATAACCCTGCAGCCAGGTTCAAGACCCATAGTATTTCCCGTGGGCATTAAAAAAATACTACCTCCAGAAAAACCAACAACCTCAGCACCTATTACTTTACCTGCCTTTGATTCTATCTGACATAAAGAGCCTATTGCAGCAATGCAACCTTCTGCTTCAAGGGTCAAACCGACCATTCTGACTAATTTTCCTTCAACAACTAACTCTGGCACTTCTGCTAACCTGTCGGTATAGGATTTTAGTTTTTTCAACCAGTTTTCTGTACGATCCGCCTGAGGAATCAATTGCTTTTATCCTGAGCTCGTTCCCCTCCTAGAATATTTGTAACGATGGCTGCTAATCTATTTTCTACCGTTGTATCGATTTTTGAGGTTTCTGTTTCTACTTTACACCCTCCTCGCGTAATTAAAGGTTCTTCTAATAACTTCCACGGCGGTGATATTTCATCCAATGTTAGGGAATTACGAACTAATTCAGCGTCAGCAGGATGCAAGTGCAAAGTTAATTGCTGCGAGGCCTGTGGTAAGGCATTCACTGCTTCTCTGATGACAGCAACAATTTGTCCTGGATCTATTTTTATTTCTCTACGTATTAGCTGATTAGCTATGCCTATTGCCAGATCAACCAGTTCTTGTTCTATGGCTTCATCCAATACTTTAAAAGGCTCGCTTAAAGATTCCAGCAAACTGACAAATTCAGCCGCTTGTTCTTGTAATAAAGTAATTTTTTCTTCATAGCCTTTAGTTGCCCCCTCTTTCAATCCTTGTTCAAAGCCTTGCTTGTTTCCTGCTTCAATGCCTTGTTGCAAGCCTTCTTCATAGCCTTCTTTTTTGCCTTGGGCAAAAGCTTCTTCAAAGGCTTGTTTTTGAATAGCTTCAATATCATTTACGGTTAATCCGGCGGGTTCAGACGCTGGTTTAGATTTTCGTTCCAGGCCGGGGAAAGTTGTTTTTCTTTTTTCCCCAAACTGTTCCTGCACATTCCATAAATCCAATGCTTCCAGTTCTGCTTCAGAAAAAAAGGCTTTATTAGACGAGCTCATCACCACCACCACTGCCTAGCGCAATCTCACCTGCATCAGATAATTTTTTAGCTATTCCAAGGATGTCTTTTTGCGCCTGTTCCACTTCACTAAGTTTAGTCGGTGGTGCGGCTTCCAGATCATCTCTTAACATTTCTGCTGCACGTTTAGACATATTGCCAAATATTTTTTCCTTCAATGCATCATCAACACCTCGCAATGCAACCAGTAGTTGGTCTGTAGATACTTCTCGCAACAAGGTTTGAATACCGCGATCATCTACGCTACTTAAATCAGAAAAAACAAACATTTTATCCTGTATTTCTTGTCCTAATTCTGCATTGTTTTCATTAATGGCTTCCATCATCTCTTCAC
>CAZNGU010000159.1:2293-5715 GCA_964572325.1 uncultured Methylomarinum sp. | reverse complement strand
GAGAATTTCTAAACTCTGTGTACTATTATACATGGTTGCGCGCAACTGTAAAGAATAGAATGCAAATCAATTAAAGTATTTTTTTAAATCAGCATATAACAATAAAATCCAGGCGAGCTGGTAAAGCGCCGCTTTTTGGTTTCTTCGTGTTCGTTTAATTCTGTCATTTCTTATGCTCCTTAGCATTTAATCGCATCATATTAAAACTCTCCATAGTCTAAAATAATATAGTTTAGACTATTATGGGGGGTTTAATTACTCGCCAAACACTCCAAAGCAAATTGCACAGCATAAGGCGCATCCAAAGCACTACTGGCATTACGATTAGCAAGATACGCCCTAAAAGTTCGCTCATCAATACCTATAGTTCTTGCAACCTTACGCTGACTCATCCCAGTTTTTTCTACCAGGCTGCGCAGATAATCAGGCGATGGGTTGTGTTTTTTTGAATCAGGTATCATTATTTTCCCATTAAATACATTTTAGTTGTGACTGCTAGTGTATCAGGTGATAACTGCATCCAGCGCTCCATAATGCCTTGACGATCAATGCTGGCCATTTGATCTTGAGCAGCCTGTAAAAACTCCAGTGTTAATTCTGGTGGCATAGTGATGACGCGTAATGCGCGTAATATTTTATGCTCATCTATCGCGTGCAAGTCAATCAACAAGCGTTGCTGCGCATTATCAATCGAGTGCAGGGCTAACAGATTCTTGGGGATCAGGCGCACATCGAAGGGAGCATCCAGCGTTATCAACGGACGACCCTTGTTATCATTGAACTGAAATAACCATAGCAGTGATCCATCTTGATACATAAATCCCACTTTTATCATGCCTGATCGAAATGCCGTGCATTCATTAGCCGTCATTCCTGGTAGGGATACTTGCAGGACATTGCCATTTTTACTTAGAAAATTGGCGGATGCACCTTCCTGCTGTGGTACAGGCAGAGGGTAAGGCTCTCCACGGGCTAGTTTAATCATTTGTATTTCTCCTTCATATAATCAACAAGAACGGCCAGTCGTTTTTTATTTAACTCTGTGCCGACAAATTTCTTATCATTCATTGCAGAATATTTTCCAACTAATCCACGCCCCATGCATAGATCACCTATGCAATTATAGCTATGATTTTCACATATCCATTTTATAATCAGCTCCTCATCCATATCTTCAAGCGTTTTGTACCTCTTTAGCTTAAACTTATTGGTGGCATGAATCACATAGCATTTATTCTTTTTATTTTTATAATACGTTGAATTATAAAATGTGACATATTTATAACGTTTTTTACACTCGCTAATGTATTCACTTAGATATTCCTTTCCCATTTCAATAAACAGGAATTCAGGCTTTATTTCGTCAATCCTGACAAACAGGTGAGCTATAAACTGCATAAAATCAAAATCACGGTGCTCTTTATCCGCTTTGGTATAGAACGTATTGACATTCCCCATGTTCCATGGGGGATCAATAAACAGCGTGTCAGCCTCTTTCATGAAATCAGGCATATCCTTAGTCCAATCACACACCATGACTTTTGATTGATTTGGCATTGATATAATTCCTGACATATCATGTTTTCTATGTAGCCCGCCATAGTCCCAGTTAGACATCAAGTGCCTCCACTGTTGTCCACGGCATTGAGTAGTCCGTGTTTTTAAATAGCTCTGTAATCCCTGTTAACTGCTTGTATCTGTGAATTGTCTCAAGATCAATCCCTAAATGGATGGAAATCTCATCCTCTGTTTTTCCTTGCTGGATAAGCGCCTTAATCACATCGGCATCCAGATCTACCTGGTGAACCCCACGCGCTTTATTAAACTGTACGGTTGCATACATCCTATCGCTAATATCATGATCAATAAAAACTAACGGGATATAGTCCAGGTCTAACCAAGCTTTATCACCCATACTTTTACGATGAAACCCATCAATCACAACAAACTTTTCTTCTATTTCGTCAAAGATGGTGACAATGGGGAAACAAAATCCGTTATCTCTGATGGATCGTTTCAACAAGTTCATTTTGTCTTTACTGACAAAATTCGGATTATAGTTGTTGGCTATAATCAATTCACAGGATACCAATATTGTATTGGCACAAGGTACGGGGATTTTCCCGTACTTTTTTGATGTGATATAAGCAGTCTTTAGCGTTTCTTTCAACTCAAGAAACTGCTTTACTGAATCTATATAATAAATCATAGTGCGACTCCTTTATTTTCTTGGTAGATGCCGAGTAATTTATTAGCCTGTGCCTTTGCGTCATCCAGTGCGTTATGCTCAGTACCGGAGTTATGGATCTTTATATCTGGGTACATATTCTTTACTGTTCTGTAACACCTATCGTTCCAGTATTTCCAAGGCACAGGCAGCCTAAGACGCTGAAAGGTGGATGACAGTATTACGTTATCAAAAGAAGCGCCATCACCCCATACTTTTACAGTGCCTGCACCGCCATTTCTTTCTACAAATTCCAGAAAGCTTGTGCAGCTTTTTTCTATGGTTGCACTAGCGGAATATATTTCACGCCTTGCAAGCCTGCTTTGCTTTAACCACCAGATAACCGTATCAGGGTCAATGATGCCGCCTGACAAAACGGATGACTCAAGACTAATGCGCCTATAAAACTCCTCTCTTAAGCCATTTTTCTCAAAGTTTACAACAACAGCTCCAATGGCAACAATGGCCGCATTGGGTTCTGTGCTCATAGTCTCAAGGTCAATCATGATATGACTCATATATTTTCCATATAATATTTAATTAATGCCTCTCTAGGATCAGGCTTATTTTCAACCGGTAGATTATTTTCATAATCATTCAGCACTAACTGACGGCATTGCTGCCGCGCTACAAATTCATTCTCCAGCTGCTTTGCAAACCGATTGACAAAGCGGTGTTTTTTTTCTGCATCAGCATAGGTTTCTAGCAGAAAATCACGGTAAACTATCCATGACTTAAAGTTTTTTGGTAACTTTCTTACCTTAAACATTTTTGCATCCTTACCGGTTTCCTGAGCAAAGGACATGCCTTTTATTCTTGAGCACAGCTTTTCAAAGGTTTTAGGCTCAAATTCTGGCAGATCACAAAGGCTTTTAAATGATTTCTCATGAATGAGAGACGATACACGCATTTCATTAATCGGCATCCCCTTCATAAACTGATTGTCATATATCTTTGAGTACTTTAACGCCTGATCACCTATATATTTCCATATGTCGTGGAAGTTCCAGTCATAAATGGGATACATGGATACATTCTTGCCTTTTCGGGTGGCCCAGTAGACATTTTCACCACCAATATTAACTGGGTTCTTAACCATTGTACGCCATCTATTAGGCGATTCTGTGCCCCTTAGGCCAATCAGGAAGGCAGTATTTTCATAGCATCGCTCCCAGTTTTCGATAACATCATAAAA
>CAZNGU010000159.1:0-2193 GCA_964572325.1 uncultured Methylomarinum sp. | reverse complement strand
TTTTACCTGTTAAATAAACTTGTGTAGGTTTCATCAAGTCTCTCCTTCCATTCTTGATAGCGTTTGCAGTACCACTGGTCGGCTTTTATATCGGTCGCCAGTACATCGACTTCATCTTGAGCGGATAACGCCAAGAAATCCGTATAATCAATAAAGTTATGCGGCAATTCAAAGACAGTAAACGGGGTTTCTGGGTAGCAATCCTGTTTATATTTGTGCATCGCGTCAATTTTAAAGCGGTTATTTCGCCCAACGTATTGCTTTGATTGATCTATATGGCCTAATTTTGCTTTTCCGGCAATAAGGTATAAATTTCTTGGCAATGTATGTGGATCTTTGATGCCGATTTCTGCAAATAATTTCTGTTTTTTTGCTTGGTAAGATGACTTTAATTTGTCATCAGCCATTATTTCTATGAAGTTAAAGGTTATATCGTGCTTGCTGATAACTATCTCTGACTCTTTCAACAGGTCAATATCAAACTTTTCACGCTTCCAGCGGCTTTGAGTATCGAAATCAAACAAGGTCATAAAGTCTTGCTGGGTGTCGATGATTGGCAGGTGCTGAAATATGATCTGGTGCTTTGTCTGAGTCAGATAGTGCCTGATGCAGTTATACGTTAGGTCATGCCTATTTTGTGTGCGTAGGCATTCGCTGATAACGATTAAAGTATCATGGCTAATTTCTTGCAATAATCTATAGAAAAATTTGTATTCAATGATCTGCGGATAATAAACAGTTTCTGATGGGGTTTTGTCATATTTGAACGCAAACTTCTCAGGCGTTAATATGACGACCTTTGTTAGGTTGTTGGCAAGGCAATATCTTTCGATAATGCCTTGCTTTTTCGGGTTTTCAACTCCTAGGTAGATCAACTTTAGCTCCTAATCTCAGCCCATGTCACTTCAGAAGACTGTAAAAGTTCTTGCTTGCGCTGCTCAGCTTCTTCGTAAGACGAAAAAACTTCAAGTTCTGCATGATTAATATTATGCCACCACCAACATCCATGATCGAACCCCATATTAGTTTCTATAAAAAACATGGTAATCCCTCCCTTACTGGCAAATAGTAGATACAATTTCACAAGCAATATTCTCCATCTTTTCAGATGTTAAATCACACTGTTCAGTTATCTCTGAAATATTTTCTATGCTATCAATATAGATAGGATCTAAATATTTGCACCCCATATTCTCAAAGTACTCATCGTCTCCATTCCATGTATAGCCTCCAGATTTAAAGCTATGACGTTTAACATAATAAATTTTTCCGTTTTCTGTTATGACGATGGTTTTTTTAAAGTCACTTGTATCAACCTCAAAGAATGGCTTTGAATTGTCGATTAATTCATAACTTACAACGGGACCAATACTACAATCTTCACGCCAACTTGTAGCTATTTCTTCGACAAATTGAGGCAATAAATTAAATAATATTGTCCTTTGTTCGTAACCTTCTTCCCTATATTTCTTGTAGAAGTCTGCGAATATTCTAGTTGCTATAGAATCATCGTTCATTGTGATCACCTCTTAAACTACGTTAATGGTTAGTGCCACTCAATCCTTGATGGCTTTTTATCAACTCCTTTGATTACAATTGTAGGTGTATTATTCCTATTTGCAAGTTATTTCACAATTTATTAATCAATTCGCGTAACTTCTCTTTACCGCTGGCTTTTACCTTGTCCACTTCTACCTTGAAAGCCTTGACCACATCACACTTGCAGGCCAACGCACCAGCTATCCGGCTATCAATCCCTGCATCTGTCCAAATATCAATATAAGTCACCTTGTACCGCTGCCCAATACGATGGCAACGGTCTTCTGCCTGGATGCGTTCGGCATATTTAAAGCTGTTATTGTAAAAAATGACGGTATGCGCTTCGTTCAGCGTGAGCCCATGCCCGCCACAACTGGGCGTTGAGATAAAAAACCGAGCGCTTTTGCGGAATTTATCGACTTCAACAGGGCGTTGCTTTTGCTTTACATCCCCATAAAATAAGGCCGTGCTGTCATTCCCATATTTAGCCATCAAGGCTTTGTTAATCTCTCGTATATCATAACGATACTTAGCCCAGATGATAATCTTGTCTTCACCCGGCAAGCGGCCAATAGTGTCCAGCAGCGTGTCCAGGCGGTCGTGGTGCAGCTCTATAAAATCGGTTTGCATTTCACCATACCGCTCTACCCGCCT
>CAZNGU010000158.1:0-5716 GCA_964572325.1 uncultured Methylomarinum sp. | reverse complement strand
AGGGATCAGTGCAACTAGAATTAAAGTAGTGCTCATCGTTAGCATGGGGAGTAATATTTTTTCATGCCGATACCAGAAGTTGTCGCCTTCTAAATTAGCCTTTGCGGCTTCTTCATAGCCCACCATTTGCCGAGTCAGCAAATGATTAAGTGCAACGGGCGGGGTCAGGTATCCCAGTTCAAATGAAACCAGAGCGATCATCCAGAAATGTACGGGATGAATACCATTGCTATAAGCAATTTGTGCCACTGTGCCCGTTACCAACACCACCGCGCCAAAGGGATCCATAATCATTCCGATACCGACCAGAACTATCATCAGAAAAGCTAAAGTTCCCCAAATAGAGCTAAAAGTATCAGGAATATTGCTTAATAATCCTGAGCGTTCAATAACTCCTCCCATAACAAAGGAAAGAGCCATGAGCATTAATAAAGCACCAATATGAACACTGCCCTCGGAGGAAGCCATCCGTATGGAATGCTCAAAATTGAAAAATTTACTGCATTTTGCTTGTTTTGCTAAGTCGGAATGACCCCATGTTTCATAGACAATCAAGCTCAATATAATAATGGGTAATATGATAGGGGCTGAAAATTCATCCATACCCACCTCTAAACAATAGTTATAGGCAAAAACTATGCTTATTACAATAGCTGTATAAGGCAATAAAGGTAGTAAAGCGCGAGTAAAGGGTTTAAAGGCCTCATTAATGGGGGCAATCTGTATTTTTTCACGTTTTGTTAGCAAGATAAAAATCAGGAATACAAAAATGGTTGTCATAAAAGTTTTTAATCCCCAGTCAAACAACTGGTCTGTTACTACTTCTTTATTCAGTGCAGCAATCAACACCACCAACAGGCAGGGACGTAATACCACGCCAGCACTGCCGGTCATTGCCGTAGTTGCCAAAGCCATTTGTCGACGAGCCCCGGCATTGATTAATTGCTCATAAACAATACTGCCCATAGCAATGATAATAATCCCGGAAGCACCGGTATAAGCCGTTGGCAGTGCCATAACAATAATCGCCACAACGGCTAATAATTCTGGAGATAATCGCCAGGGGATAAAAACCTTAAAAACTCGTTCGCCCAATTGTGTTTGTTTTAGCAGCATACCCACCCAGATATACAAGCCGATATTCAGAAATAGCCCCGCCTGATCCATGATTAGACTAAAAAAAATGGCTAATCCAGCCGAATGCGACTCAATCAGAAAAAAATAGCTACCCGCAAAAACAGCCATAACGATATATAGCGGAACGCAAAGTAAAGCATGGAAGTATGCCCCTGCCTTTTTAAGCTTTTTTTTAGGCTGGTAAAGCTGGTATAAATTAATAATTGTTAAGGCGGCAAATCCCCCAATCAGTAATAAATAAATGGCAGGGTGCTCAACAGTTGTTGCAGATTGATAAAGACTTTTTCTGTAAAACCAGGTAGAGAGCAGTAACAAACTATTTCCTAACAATTGCGCCAAGGTAGAAATACGATGATCGTTAAATGTGATGACGGGTTTGAAAGCAATATGTTGTTGTTTTAGGGTAGCAGTCACGGCACAAAGAAAAAGCAGTAATAGCAAGATTAACCGTTGCATTTCAAATGCCCATAGACTAATTACCGCTATGCCGGTTTCAAGACTACGAAAAATAACGACAGAGGGCGTCATTCTTGCCTGATTTAGTTGTGCCAGCTGATGTTTGTCAATACAGATTTGTCGATTACTTTGTAATGATTTTAGAGCCGCCTCTGGATTAAAGGGTTCAGCATCAAACAAGGCTTCTAGTTCACCTTGATTTGCCGCTTCAGCCTCAAGCTTTTTTAGCTCACTTGCAATATCAGGGTTCGGGATACAAGTGGGTGTAGGAATATCCGCTCTAAGCATAAAATAATCATGCCAAAAAAACTCTCCTAGTTGCAATAGTCGCGAATGGGTTTGTTCGGCATTGCCGGCGGCAATTACAATCAAAAGCAGTATAAAAACAGGTAATGATGATAACCATTCTTGAAGGCTCCTGGATTTCAACATGTTTTTTTCATCAATTTAGTTTCCAGAGCACATGTCTGACTAATTACTCTTTGTCTGCCGCCGTACATTCAGACTGCTGAGGGTCTTTTTTACAGCGCAACATGCGCATAAGTTTTAACATCTTACCGTCATAAATACCTTTATCTCTTAACCGGATTCTTGATTGCCTAAAGACTTCAAGATAGTCCGGCTTGTCAGCTTCAGGAATAGCGACCCAATACTTTTCTGGAATGGTCTTTTCATATTTTTTTACCGACTCCATACCTTTATCAAACTGTGCCAGAATAAATTCTCTCGATTTTTGCCCATAATCTTCCGGAAATTCAGCTTTGCGGATCAATATTTGCATAGTCAGCTGCATTAATGAAAAGTTAATAACACCGCCTTGAGGTTCTAGTCCTTTATATAATTCCATTGCTTCGTAGACAATAGCAGGGCCAAAGGCAATATCAACCGAACCATTATTAAACTTGCTGTACATCGTTGCAATGGAACAACCGACAGCAGAACCGCCAATAAATGACACCATTTCTTGTTGCGCCGGATCAGAATCTAAAATAGCGATACGTTTTCCAGCTAATTCACCTACGGTATCAATCGCTTGATTGTTAACAAACATATAGGCCGTGCCTGCCGGCGAAATACCAACCACCTCATACGGTTCATTCACCATGAGTTTAGCTGCTTTTTTGCTACTGATCGTAGCTATAACTGATTGTAAATGCTGATAGCTGGGTAATGCACCAATAGCATCTAAACTTCCAGTAAAAGCGTTAAATTGCCTCGCTCGAATTCCGGTAAAAACTACGGTATCGCAAAGACCCGATTTAAAGTCTTCTGTTGCGACTCGTTCGTTGGTATAAGGTTTGAGTTCCAGTTCAATCCCCCAGGCTAATGCTGCTATCTTATAATCTTTCATATAAGAAAAGACAGGGCCGTTAGCACCTAATAGATCAAACACACACATTTTTTTTTGTGCGGCTAAAACAACATTATTGGTTGAAAATAATAATAGAAATATAAAAAGCTTAATCAAGATTTTATTGTGTTTAGTCATCAACCCTTACCCTGTTTAATATGTATGAGTGTAAAAAACAATCGGAGTCAATCATAATACCCATCTATTGCATAATTATAAATAGCTTGATCCTCGGGTTTTTCAGAAGTTAGTGCAAAAATGGTTTGTGCATATCGTAGAATCAATGGCTTGCACTAGTACTCCATCACAATTATATTGACGAATATAAAAAGTCGATAAGTAAGTACCTAGGTACTTAGTCATCTGCGGCGTTGCTCTCGCTTAAATTAGCCTGCTAGTTCTGCGCTCGCGCGCCTTGCAGCTAACCACTTCTCAACTCCCTATATCCGTCAATACAACAATGATGGAGTACTAGAACTATAAAATATTGGTTTTTAGAGAAAACCATCAATCTCAATGGTATCAATAGCTTGAGCAGGGTCATCCCAGAAAGAACCGAGCTTTCCAATGGGTGTGCGTGTTCCGGTTGCTTCTGTCCATAAGCGATCCGAAATTTGCTGCATTTGTCTATTTGCCATCTGATTGAGTAATTTATATATCTGGCTATCAGGTGTAGCTTGTCTTGCCTTACTCAAGCTCCGAATAATTTGCTTTACTTTTGCCATATCGCCTAAACCAAAATGTACTTGTGCAGCTAGCACATGACTGATTTTTATCCCTTGTTGTAAGCCAGTTTGTAAAGCATTATCCAGAATTTTTATTGGATCTTTACCCATAGGCTTATTGCCAGGGATTGTTATCCAGATAGTGGCTTGAATAGCCTGAGGTATGCCCCACCATTTATCATTGTTCAGACAAACCGCAGCGCGTCCAATTTTTGCAGCTATATCCAAAGGAACCTGTACATTTCCAGCAGAAGCAATATCATTCAAAACAGCTTGTAAGCCACTGATCAGCCCCATTAACCAATAGAGCTGGTCAATATCTGTATCCAGTAAAGGACATTCAGCACCCGGTTCAGAAAAGGCCAGGCTCAAATAATGGTAGCCTGTTAATTGTCTTTGTGCAGCCTGGCTCAGATAGCGTTGCTGTGCAATGCGAGCATCCTGCGCTTCTATGGGGTTTTTGTTATAAATAGCCCGTAAATAACGTAACTCTTCATCCCATGCCTTAAATTCTGTACAAGTTCCTGCCATTAAATAAAACAGAATGGCAAGGTGGTCGGGAGGGCTGGTCACACGGGAAAAACTTAGTAGAAAAGGGGCAAAAGATTCCACCATTGAACAGCTAAAATTCACATCATCAGTCTTTAGCAAATAAGGAATGCCCTGATCTTCAGCATAGCTGATCAGGGCATTCCCAGTTCCTTTATAAACCAGGGTACAACCACTTAGCAGCAGAGAAAAGCAAAGTGAAAAGAGTAAGAAATAATAGTTTATGCGTATCTTCAAAGTTTTTTTTATCCAACGTGTTTTTCAGGAAATGGGGCTTATTTTTAAATGCCTAACCATTGAAGAAGCATGCAATTGTTTTTCTATTTTATATTTTTTTAAATGCGTATCAGCTTGTACAAACAAATAAATTTCATCTTCAAAATCGTTGTTTTGTATCACCACACTCTCTTCTCCCTCATTACTTTTCAAATAAATAATTATTTTGGAATTAGTCAATGGTAATAATTTGGCATGACTGCCTAATTTTTCTACGCCAATTTGTATTTTGTTTCCCTGAACTGAAATAATGCGCCGAATAATACCAATCACTATATTTTTTGAAACCCTCAAGCCAATAACATCCCCTACCTTTGTTTTTGCATTATCTCCTTGTATTGACAGTCCAAAACCGGTAATGCTTTGATCCAGTATGTCTGTGTTAGCTTTTATTTTGGTTCGTCGTTTTTTATCCGTTGACCAGATGTCTTCGTTTTTTACATATTCAATACCATCAAATTCAGTCGCAATGGCTAAGTTGGCATCCCTTTCTGACCGGCTCCTCTCAGATTCAATATCATCCTGATTTTTGTCTGCTGCAATAATACCAAAATCAAGCTTAGGAATTTCATTTGGTTTTTTGTTTTTATTAAGCTCTTTTTTATGTTTAATTCTAAGAAACTGTAAAACCTTATGTAAACCTACCACTGTATACAATTCATCAATCGTTTGTTTTCTTTCACTTTTACGCCGGTGGTTCATTGTTAATGTTTTGATCAATCTCAATAACATAGCTTTGTTGTAAGAACAACGGATTTTTTTATTTGTTGAAAGTTGAACCAGGTTTTTTATCAGATAAAGACTTGAAATATAGATTAAAAAAGGGTTGTCTTCCTGACCCTCTTTTGCTAAAACAGAAGGCGGATAATCTTCCCTGAGATTGAAAAAAGGAAGACCTTTAAATTTTTTTTCAGGTGCGCTAGTTAATAACTCCACCTGCTCAGAAAATTGATTGAGTAAACGAAAAATGTTTAATATTTCCTCGGTATTAAATTGATGAGTATTGCTTAATTCCAATAAAAGTATTTGTTTAAATGTATTAATAAAACAAATATCATGCTGAATAGTGTCAGAATCCAGAAAATCATTTTGTTTGGCAAATAGGTAAAATAAAAAACATAAGTTCCAGAATCCTTTCCCTGGTTTATTATAAAGTAGTGAAAAATGCAAAATGACTTTAGCTTGTGCATCAATACCCAAACAAATGATGGATGCTTTTTGC
>CAZNGU010000157.1:0-5718 GCA_964572325.1 uncultured Methylomarinum sp. | reverse complement strand
GCATCTTATCAACACCATTGATGCGCTTCCTCTCGTCAGCACATCCTACATTATTATAAAGCCACACCCGTTGTTCTCATTCCCACGCTCCGCGTGGGAACGCAATTTGTGACGCTCTGCGTCACAGGATGCAGAGCGTCCTTGTATGAATTCCCACGGAGACCGTGGGAACTAGAAATTTTTAGGGTCGATTAATAAGCTAAAACCAATCCTACAAAAACAGCCATCCCAAAATAATTGCTATTAAGAAAGGCCTTAAAGCAAAGCACTTTCTCTCTATGAAAAATTAATTTTTGCTGATAAATAGATAATGCTGCAGCTATTGCTACGCCACTATAATAAAACCCGCCCAGTTCTTGCATTTGTCCGATAATGATTAGCAAAATAATGATAATCACTTGCAGTACAGCCATTATTTCGCGGTCTTTATCACCAAATAAAATAGCCGTAGATTTTACCCCTATTCTTAAGTCATCTTCTTTGTCTACCATGGCATACATAGTATCATAAACTAAGGCCCAGAGCATTACAACCAGATACATTATCCAGGCAACCAGGGGTATGCTATTGGTTTGTGCGCTGAATGCCATTGGCACTGCAAAGCCAAAAGCAATTCCTAGATAAGCCTGAGGTAATTGGGTATATCGCTTCATAAATGGATAACTTGCTGCCAAAAAAGCTGCAATAAATGACAGCATAATGGTCATCAAATTCAACTGTAATACCAGAATAAAAGCGATTAGGCATAACACGATAAATAATATAATGGCTTCTTTGGGACTTACCTTTCCTGCGGCAATCGGTCTTAATTTAGTTCGTTCCACTTGAGGGTCAATTTTGCGATCTGCAAAATCATTAATAACACAACCTGCAGCGCGCATTAGTACAACCCCCATACAGATAATAAATAATACCCAACCATCCGGTTTGCCATCACTAGCCACCCACAATGCCCACAATGCAGGCCATAATAAGATCAGGATACCAATTGGTTTATCAAATCTTGCCAGTAAATAATATTGCTTAAATCGATCTATAATGAACGGTTTATTCACTTTCAGTACTCCTGATGGATTCGATAATAGAGGTGGTTGAATGTCCTTCTATAAAAGATAAAATCTTCACTTCTCCACCATTAGCCAACACACTTTCATATCCTGCTATTGCAGTAATATCGGTGTAATCTCCTCCTTTTGCTAAAATATCAGGTAATAACAGGTCGATTTCTTCTTTTGGTGTATCCCCCTCAAATGCCAGAACCCAGTCAACACATTCCAAAGCGGCCAGCATTTCCATTCTATATTGTAAATTATTTACAGGGCGTTCTGGCCCTTTTAATCGTTTAACAGAAGCATCGCTATTGACCAGTACAATCAATCGATCACCCAGCTCTCTGGCTTGCTGTAAATAACGAATATGGCCTGGATGCAATATATCAAAACAACCATTGGTCAATATTATTTTTTCTCCCTCTTGTTTTGCCTGCTGCATGGCCTGTTTAACTTCACTTAAAACACCAACCCCTTTATGATGCGCCCGCTGTCCTTGTAGCGCATATTCCAGTTCTTCGGTATTGACGGTAGCTGTACCCAGTTTTCCGACCACAATACCGGCTCCCATATTGGCCAGTATGGTGGCTTCTGCTAAACTTTTTTTAGCCGCTAAACTGGCAGCCAATACTGAAATCACGGTATCTCCTGCCCCTGTAACATCAAACACTTCACGGGCGTGAGTGGGTAAATGAAGCGGTGCTTCTTCTAGGGTTAATAAGGTCATACCTTGCTCGCCCTGGGTAATCAGCAATGCTTTTAAATCCATTTCCTTTACTAAATTCATCCCTTTTTCCACAATATGCTGTTGCGTGTCACAGTGCCCCACCACCGCTTCAAATTCGGTTAAGTTAGGGGTAATCAATGTTGCATGTTGGTAAATAGTAAAATCCGAACCTTTGGGGTCAACCAGTATCGGTTTGTTTAATTGTCTAGCCAACTTAATAAATCGTTCAGTACCACTTAATGTGCCTTTCCCGTAATCAGATAAGATGATGACATTGGCCTGCATCATTTCAGCATGATATTGGTGTAATAATTTTTCATTATTCAGGGCATGAAAACCATCTTCAAAATCCAGCCTTATAAGCTGCTGATGTCGACTGATAATTCTTAACTTAGTAATGGTTGAGTAATTTTTCAGGGTTTCAAATAGTGTTAAAACACCCGCTTCTTTTAATAATGCCCGAAGTAATTGCGCCTGTTCATCATCTCCTACAAAGCCCATTACGGTCACTTTTCCGCCTAGCGATGCAATATTCAGAGCCACATTGCCAGCACCTCCTGCTCGATGTTCATCATCTTGCACATGAACAACAGGTACCGGAGCTTCTGGTGAAATTCTGGAAGTTGATCCATGCCAGTATCGATCCAACATTAAATCGCCAATCACTAGAACACGGCCAGCCGATGAGTAATTTGGTATTTGCATAGCTTTAAACGCAGTTTTTAAAACAAAATGATATTATATACTCCATACAGTCAAGTTTTCGGTTTTCTATTGGCTGTTTTTTGCTAATAGCTGCGTTGCCGGAATAGTTGCGTAGCTTGCTATGTGCCTACTCCAGCGCCTTGCTCTCAACAAAAAACAACTCAATATAAAACTGAAAACTTGACCGCACAGAGTATATACGTTTATTAATTTTGAGAGTGTACGGCATGAGTGTAAAAATTTATCATAACCCACGTTGCAGTAAATCTAGACAAACCTTGCAACTAATAAAAGATCAAGGTGTAGAGCCGGAAATTATTGAATATTTAAAAACCCCACCAAGCATTGCCGAGCTCACTGCTATTTTAGATGGTTTAGGTATGGAGCCTCGTGAGTTGATGCGCAAAAGAGAAACCGAATATAAAGAGACAGGCATGGACAATCCTGATCTTGATAGAGATGCTTTAATTAAAGGCATGGTGGCCTCACCTAAACTCATTGAAAGACCCATCGTATTAGCTAATGGTAAAGTTGCAGTGGGTCGCCCGCCTGAGAATGTTCTAGCTATTCTTTAATGCTTCTTAATATGACAAAAATTCTAATTCTTTATTACAGCCGCAATGGCACCACCGAAAAAATGGCGCATCAAATTGCCCGGGGCGTAGAATCTTTGGACACTGTAGAGGCGGTGATAAGAACAGTGCCAGAAATTTCAACAGTGTGCGAACAAACTGAACCAGCAATCCCTGAAGAAGGAGCACCTTTTGCAACGCTTGCAGATTTAAAGGGGTGTGACGGTCTGGCTTTAGGCAGTCCTACCCATTTTGGTAATATGGCTGGCGCCTTAAAGCACTTTATTGATCAAACTACAGAATTGTGGTTTGCAGGATCATTATCCGGAAAACCTGCCGGTGTTTTTACCTCAAGTAGCGCCATGCATACCGGGCATGAAAGTACACTCTTATCTATGATGTTGCCATTAATGCATCATGGCATGTTAATCATGAGTGTGCCCTGTAATGAAATCGCATTAAAAGAAACAAAAACTGGCGGCACACCCTACGGCCCTAGCCATTTATCCCCAGCTCACGATTTAAGCAGTGATGAAAAAAACATCTGTCGTGCACTGGGTCAACGACTGGCACAAACCGCAATTGCACTAAAAAACATATCATGAAGAGAATCTACTATTACTATATGGCCTTATGCGGTTTTTTTGGTTTGTTTATTCTATTAATGGTCTGGAATACTATACTTTCCCCTTCACAGAATTTCCCTGTGGTTATGGTGTTGCTCGGTACTGTGTTTCCACTACTGATTCCCATGCGGGGCATGCTTAATGCCAGTTTAAAAAGCTGCACATGGATGAGTTATTTAAGTCTGTTTTATTTTACCTATGGCACTTCCGAGGCTTATATTGCCTCATCCCCTGCTGAATTTTATTATGCCTTGCTGGAGATATTTTTCAGTCTACTACTCTGTGCAGGTTGTAGCTTTTTTGTATACAAAGCTGAATAATAAACATTGTGCCCGAACAATTCCCAGTACAATTTGAATTTCAATCCAACCAAAGCTTCAGCACTTTTTATCCGGGTGATAATGCCGAAATCATTACTCACCTTAGACAACTGTTTCTCAATAAAGAACAACTGATTTATCTTTGGGGAAATGCAGGAACAGGTAAAACTCATTTAATTCAAGCAGCCTGTCAGTTTGCCAACAGCCTGGATAAATCATGCTTTAGCTTTAGCTTTACCCTTAACCAGGTCTTACCTTCACCCTCGCTATTGGACGGACTGGAACAGCTGGATCTGGTCTGTTTTGATAATATTGAACATATTGCCGGAAATATCGAATGGGAACAGGCTTTTTTTAACTTCTTTAATTTACATAGAGATAATAATAAATATCTATTATTATCTGCTAATTGCCCCCCCAAATTTCTTTCTATTCAATTGCCTGATCTTAAAACACGCATGAATTGGGGGCTTACTTTAAAACTGAAAACATTAACAGAAGATCAACAGCTTAAGGCACTGATATTTAAGGCCGATGATTTAGGCTTTAAAATACCTGTTACTGTCGGACGCTTTCTAATGGCACATTATGCTCGTGATTTACCTTCTATCTGGCAATTGCTGGATAAAATAGAGCATGCCACTTTAGCTGAAAAACGTAAAATAACTATTCCGTTTTTGAAACAGATTATGAGCCACCATTTAAACCATGCAAGCAACTAAAATACTTATCGTCGGAACGGGAGCTATTGGCGGATTCTATGGAGCCTTACTGGCAAAATCGGGTGCCGAGGTATCGGTTGTCTGCCGCTCTGATTTTAATCATGTTAAACAACAGGGTTACCTGATACAAAGTAATACGCTGGGAGACTGGTCATTTATGCCCTCCCAGATTTTGCAAAATGCAAATGAGTATCAAGGCCAGGCTGACTATGTGATTCTATGTACCAAAATTATTCCAGATATTAATAGAGTGCAGTTGATAAAAGCAGCAGTTAGCGAAAAAACCTGTATTGTTTTTATCCAAAATGGTGTTGAGGTAGAACAGGAAATAATAGATGCATTTCCTGACAATGAAGTTATCAGCGGCCTGGCCTTTATTTGCAGCAGCAAAATTAAGCCAGGGATCATTCAGCACCAGGCTTATGGTAAATTAACCTTGGGCAGCATTCATAATCCTGGCAATAAAGCTGACAGTGCCCAGCATCTAAGCCATTTAATTAATCAGGCTGGTATTAAGTCGAACACATCGGGCTCTATTTTCAAAATGCGCTGGTTAAAATGCCTATGGAATGCGGCATTTAACCCGCTTAGTGTATTATCCGACGGACTTTCAACCCAGGACATTCTCTGTACTCAAGAACAATTAGTAAGAACCATTATGCAAGAGGTTTGTACTATCGCCGCTGCTTGCGGCTATCCTTTAGCTAATGATAGTATTGATATAAACATTAAGAATACCCAGGCTATGCCGCCTTATAAAACCAGCATGTTACTGGATTTTGAAAACCACCGTGATATGGAAATAGAAGCCATACTGGGCAATACTGTCAGAGCCGCGCAAAGAGAAAAAACTGCTTGCCCGACACTTGATACATTATATGCCTTGATGAAATTAAAAGAATTATCCCTCAGCACTTAGGAGACTGTCCGAAAAAGAAGAGTCGTTAAGGAACGAGGATTCAATAATACCCGAATTCTGACGGGTCTTTTGGCTCCA
>CAZNGU010000156.1:0-5785 GCA_964572325.1 uncultured Methylomarinum sp. | reverse complement strand
ATTGGCTAAAACGGGTCGAAAGGCATTAATTCCTTTTATTACTGCAGGTGATCCAAATCCTGATTTTACCGTACCCATGTTACATGCTTTGGTTAATGCGGGTGCTGATATTATTGAGCTAGGTGTGCCGTTTTCTGATCCGATGGCAGATGGCCCTGTTATTCAACGTGCCAGTGAACGCGCTTTGGAACATCATATGAGTTTGTCAAAAGTATTTGATCTGGTCAGGGAATTTAGAAAAACCGATCAATTGACTCCAGTCGTATTGATGGGATATTTAAATCCTATTGAAATCATGGGATATGAAGTTTTTGCCAATGCTGCACAAGGTGCGGAAGTGGATGGTGTGTTAACGGTAGATTTGCCTCCAGAAGAAGCAGAAGAATGTGTTGCTCTACTTAAAGCCAGAGATATTTCGCCGATTTTTTTACTAGCACCTAATAGTTCAGCTGAAAGAATTAAGAAAATGGATGCCATTGGTAGTGGCTATCTTTATTACGTTTCCTTAAAAGGTGTAACGGGAGCCGGTCATTTAAATATTGCCGATGTAAAATCTAAATTGTCTGAAATCAGAGAAAATACCACATTACCCGTTACAGTAGGGTTTGGTGTAAAAGATGCTGAAACTGCACAAACTATTTCAGCGTTGGCAGATGGTGTAGTGGTAGGCAGTGCCTTTATTCGCAAAATTGCAGAAAACCTGGATGATCCAGAAAATGCTAAGATGGAAATTATTGCATTAACAAAATCCATGCGTCAGGCAATGGATAGCTAGAATGAGATTCGGAGTAAAGAGCGATGAATTGGTTTGAAAAATTAATCCCGGCAACTATTAGAACAGAATCTTCTGTTAATAAAGGATCGGTACCAGAAGGATTATGGAATAAATGTCCGAGTTGTGATGCTATTTTGTATAACGCAGAACTGGAAAAAAACTTTAATGTGTGCCCTAAATGTGACCATCACATGCGTATTTCGGCAAGAAACCGCTTAAATATGTTTTTGGATAAAGACGACCGGATAGAGCTAGGCATAGGTTTAAAAGCCAACGACCCTTTGAAATTTAAAGATACCAAAAAATATAAAGATCGCTTAAGTCAGGCGCAAAAAGTTAGTAAAGAAAATGATGCATTGCTTGTTATGCAAGGTACTTTAAATGGCCAGGGTATTGTTGCTGCTGCCTTTGATTTTAGTTTTATGGGAGGCTCAATGGGTTCCGTTGTGGGGGAGCGTTTTGTTCGGGGGGTGAATAAGAGTTTGGAACTCGGCGTACCTTTTATTGTGTTCACAGCTAGTGGCGGTGCCAGAATGCAAGAGTCATTATTTTCTTTATTTCAAATGACTAAGACCAGTGCTGCTTTGACTCGTTTATCGGAGGCAGGGATTCCTTATATTTCATATATGACCGACCCGACAATGGGTGGAGTATCGGCAAGTTTAGCTATGTTAGGTGATATTAATGTGGCTGAACCTAAAGCATTAATAGGTTTTGCAGGCCCTCGCGTTATAGAACAAACGGTAAGAGAAAAATTACCAGAAGGTTTTCAAAGAAGTGAGTTCCTGCAGGAACATGGTGCAATTGATATGATTATTGATCGCCGTGAGATGAGAAAGGAAATAAGCAGTATTTTAGCCATGTTAATGACGGCTAATCTTGCAAATACAGAAAAACAGATTGGGCGAGTAGAAAATGCAGAGGCTATTGCAGAAGAAAGTAGCGCAATTGACCCTTCTATAGAACAGGCTCAAGAATAAGTCAGTAGGCATGCCGCGTTATGATTCGCTAAATGCTTGGTTGAGCTGGCTGGAAGGATACCATCCACGTACCATTGATTTAGGCCTGGAAAGAGCGGTCGGTGTTTTTAAGGCGCTTAACCCTGAAGCATTAAAACCACCAACCATCATAGTTGCAGGCACCAATGGCAAAGGTTCAAGTATCGCTTTTTTAGACGCTATCTATAGAGCACAAGGCTATCGCGTGGGTGCCTATACATCACCTCACATTTTAAAATACAACGAAAGAATCAGAATTGAGGGGCAAGTGGTGGCTGATGCCGCGATTTGCCAGGCATTTGAAAGAATTGATGCTGTTCGTAAAGAAGTCTCTCTCAGTTATTTTGAGTTTGGAACCTTGGCTGCACTGGATATTTTTTCCCGTGCAAATCTAGATATTCAGCTACTGGAAGTAGGCCTGGGCGGGCGTCTTGATGCAGTAAATATTATTGATGGCAATGTTTCTTTAGTGACTAGTATCTGTATTGATCATATTGATTGGCTGGGAGAAACACGCGAAGCCATTGGTCATGAAAAAGCCGGGATTTTTCGAACAGCTGTACCTGCAATCGTTGGTGACACTAAGCCACCCTCTTCTTTGCTAGAAAGTGCCAGAGAAATACAAGCCCCTTTGTTTTGTATTGGCCAAGAGTTCAATTATAAAGTTCATAAAGATGGATGCTGGGACTGGTCGAGCGAGGTTTCTAATCAGCCTGATAAAGCGATAGCATATCGGTATCTTCCTGCCCCCGCATTGAAAGGAAAACATCAGTACGGTAATGCCGCTACTGTGTTAATGGCTATTACACAAATGCAAAAATTGTTGCCAGTGAGTGAAGCATCGATTCATCAAGGCCTTAAATCTACCCAGTTAAATGGAAGGTTTCAATTAATTGAAGGAGATATACCTGTTTTACTGGATGTTGCTCACAATCCTCAAGCAGTTACCGCATTACTTAGCTATCTTAAAGATATATTTCCCGATAAACGAATTATTGCTTTATTTTCAATGATGAAAGATAAGGATATTTCAGCTGTGATTGAGATAATCAAACCAGTTATCAGTCATTGGTATTTTGCTCCCCTGAGTATTTCAAGAGCCGCAAGTGAAACATTTGTTCGAGAGTGTTTTGCGCAATGCAATATTAAAAATGTTACTTTAGGCAGTAAGAATTGTGCTGAAGCGTTTAATTTAGCAAAAGATAATGCACAAGCAGGCGATTTGATACTGGTTTTTGGGTCTTTCTTTTTGGTTTCAAAGGTTCTGGCTGAATTTGAAAAATAGTGAGGTAATAACATGGATCCAGAGTTAAAGCAGCGTTTGGTGGGCACCGTGGTAATAACGGCACTAGCGGCAATATTTGTACCGATGTTATTTGAAGAACCCGTTGATGACAGTGGCAAAAAAATCAGCGCGCTAAAAATCCCCATTCCCCCCGTTCACTCCAATAGCGCAGAATTGAGGCCATTACCCAAAAATATAAATGAAGTCATTAATTTGCCTGAGCCATTAGCTATCAAAGCTGAAGCCAGTTCGAGCATGGTTAATCAAAATGCTGAAAAAATGCAGCGATGGTTTGTTCAGGTCGGCATCTTTGAGCTGGAAACTAACGCTATTGCACTGAAAAACACCATTATTAAACAAGGATTTCCTGTAATAATGACGCCTGAAGACACTGAAAATGGTTTGATGTATAGAGTAAGAGTGGGGCCTGAACTAGACAAAAAAAGAGCAGAAGCAATGAAATTAAAGATTGAAAAACTAAATGGCCTTAAAGGTATTTTAGCCATTGTCGATGAATGAACAGTTGATATTAGGAGATTAAAGTTTAATGATCTGGATTGATTATACTATTATAGGTTTAATACTGATTTCTTCGATAATTGGTTTGATGCGCGGTTTTATCAAAGAAGCCTTTTCTTTATTTATCTGGATGGTGGCTATCTGGGTAGGATTGACTTTTAGTCGAGAATTTTCTGTTTTTCTGGAAGACGTCATTAGCTATCCATCTGCCAGAATAGCTACAGCATTTGCGCTACTATTTATTGTGACCTTGATTTTAGGTGCATTAATCAGTTTTTTATTAGGAGAACTGGTCAAGAAAACTGGATTAACGGGGTCTGACCGCTTTGCCGGCATGTTTTTTGGCGTGGCGCGTGGTTTGGTTGTAGTCTCTATTGTTGTTATGCAGACAGGGCTTACCCCATTGCCGGAAGATTCATGGTGGAAAGAGTCAACATTAATTCCTCCTTTTCAATCATTGGCAATATGGTTACGGGATCATACTCCGTCTGGCTTGACGGCCTATGTAAATTATTAATAGCGAACAGGTTTATAAATTATGTGTGGTATTGCGGGTATCGTATCCCATCAAAATGTTAATCAGGAGCTTTATGATGCATTAACAGTATTACAACATCGAGGGCAAGATGCTGCGGGTATTGTAACGTGTGAAAAAGGCCGATTCTATTTGCGTAAAGACAATGGTCTAACGCGAGATGTTTTTTCAGCGGAACAAATGATGAAACTAAAGGGCAGTATGGGTATCGCACATGTTCGATATCCCACGGCAGGTTGCTCAAGTTCCGCAGAAGCCCAACCTTTTTATGTTAATTCTCCTTTTGGTTTGACATTGGCTCATAATGGTAATTTAACCAATGTTAAAGAACTAAAAAAACAATTATTTGTAGAAGATCAGCGACATATTAATACCGATTCTGATTCTGAGATTTTACTGAATATTTTTGCTCATGAATTACAACAATTGGGCAAATTGCGGCTGGATGTTGATGATGTCTTTCAGGCTGTGTCTGCCGTACATAAGCGTTGCCGTGGGGCGTATGCAGCAGTGCTGATGATTGCCGGGTTTGGCGTGTTGGCATTTCGTGACCCGAACGGTATTAGGCCACTGGTTTTTGGCGAGAGAAAAACAGAGCAAGGCTCTGATTTTATGGTGGCCTCTGAAGATGTGGCGCTCAAATGCCTGGACTTTGAATTGACTCGGGACATTGAACCGGGAGAAGCCGTGTTTATTGATGCTAAAGGTAAATTGCATACCCGACAATGTGCTGAAAAAATCAATCATTGTCCCTGTATTTTTGAATATGTCTATTTTGCCAGACCTGACTCGACAATTGATGATATATCCGTTTATAAAGCACGCTTAAGAATGGGTGAAAAATTAGCCGATAAAATTCTGCGAGAGTGGCCTGATAATGACATTGATGTAGTTATTCCCATTCCCGATACCAGCAGAACTTCTGCTTTGCAAATGGCTTTCCGGCTTAAAGTTAAGTTTAGAGAAGGCTTTATGAAGAATCGTTATATAGGACGCACCTTTATTATGCCTGGTCAGCAAATGCGAAAAAAATCAGTTAAACAAAAACTGAATGCAATTGATCTGGAATTTGAAGGAAAAAATGTATTACTGGTTGATGACTCTATCGTAAGAGGAACAACTTCAGAACAAATTATTCAAATGGCAAGGGATGCGGGGGCTAAAAAAGTTTATTTTGCCTCAGCTGCCCCCCCGGTTAGATACCCCAATGTTTATGGTATTGACATGCCCGCAGTAGAAGAGTTAATTGCCCACGGTCGAACCGAAGAAGAAGTGGGTGAAGCCATTGGAGCAGACAGGATATTTTATCAAGACCTGGATGATTTGATTGATGCTGTGAAGAAAGGAAATTCTAAAATAAAGCATTTTGATAGCTCCTGTTTTAATCGTGAATATATTACCGGGGATATTGATGAAGCGTATCTGGATCAAATTAATAATTTGAGAAATGATGCCGCTCAAGTAGAGCGTAATGCTGATAATTTTACTATTGATATACAAAACGCAGTTTGATAATTATTAAGTAAATGACAGATTTTAACTGGAAAGACTATTCCTTAGAAACACAGGCGATAAGAGCAGGACATGATCGGAGTCATGAAGATGAGCATAGCCTGCCAATTTTTGCGACATCCAGTTATGTTTTTAAAAGTGCTGAAGAAGCTGCCTTAAGA
>CAZNGU010000155.1:0-5787 GCA_964572325.1 uncultured Methylomarinum sp. | reverse complement strand
CAGCAACGCAGCTATCGGCAAAAACTCAGTCGTTAGAAATCCGCATCCGTGACCGCGCGAAGTATAAATACCAGAAGTTACATCATTTTTTCTTATGATGCCTGACCAACCTTTGTCGTTTTTTTACCTGACGCTCGGTCAATTTATTTTTTTGTCCCTTAAACGGATTTTCGGCCGACTTTAATACTATTCTAACGGGGGTTCCCTGTAATTCCAGCTGTTTTCTAAAATAGTTAATCAAATAGCGTTTATATGCATGGGGTAAGGCATCTGTTTGTACGCCATGAATAACAATGGTGGGTGGGTTCCGTCCACCTTGATGGGCATATTTCAGTTTTATTCTTCTGCCTTTGACCAAAGGTGGCTGGTGTGCGGCAATGGCTTCTTTTAATATTCTGGATAATACCGGGGTTGACATATCAACCATGGCAGCATCATACAAATCGTGTACGACATCAAATAATTTGCCTACACCACTACCATGTAGCGCAGAAATAGGATGTTTTTCAGCAAAATCTACAAAGGGCAGTTTAATTTCCAGCTGCCTTTTAATCAGGTTTTTCTGATCAATACTAATGCCATCCCATTTATTTAAACCGATAATTAATGCCCTGCCAGCTTCTAAAATCATGCCTAATAAATGAGCATCTTGATCGGTAATTCCCTCTCTGGCATCTATTAAGTAAATCACCACATTTGCTTGTTCTACTGCTTGCAGGGCTTTAATAATGCTGAATTTTTCGACAAGCAAGGTGACTTTGGCACGCCTACGCATGCCTGCAGTATCAATTAAGGTAAATTTTTGATTGTTTCTTTCAAAAGGAATGTAAATACTATCGCGTGTAGTGCCTGCTTCATCAAAAACTACTACACGTTCTTCACCTAATAAACGATTAACCAGAGTAGATTTACCGACATTAGGACGACCAACTATAGCAATACTAATCCCTTTGTCTTCTTGCGCTATTTCTTCAGTATTAGCAGGTAATAAATCATCAATCTGAGATAATAGCTCACCTACGCCTCTTCCATGTGTGGCGGCAATTTTAATAGGCTCGCCCAAGGCTAATGAATAAAAATCAACCGCTGCAATTTCTGCATTAAGCCCATCAATTTTATTGGCAACTAACACTACCGGTTTATCCAGCTTTCTTAATGAATCAGCAATGGCTTGGTCAGAGCTATTCATACCTTCTCTAGCATCGACTAAAAAGAAAATAATATCGGCTTCTTCTAAGGCATGTTGTATTTGCTCTTTTGCAAAACCATCAATACCCTCGTTTTCATCAGAAATTCCGCCGGTATCAACGACCAGCCAATCACGCTCACCTCTTTTCACACGGCCATATTTACGATCACGGGTAAGGCCTGGGTAATCGGCTACTAAAGCTTCACGACTCCGTGTCAGGTAGTTAAAAAGAGTCGATTTTCCTACATTGGGTCGCCCGACTAGCGCTATAACAGGTAACATTAAAATAATTTTGCCTTTAATGCGACCAGGGAGCCATCCTTTGCATAGACGTATACTATATTATCGACTACAACAGGTTTGGCAGCAATCCCCTGGTCTGAAATTTTGATGCGGCCTAATTGCCTGCCATCACTACTGGCTAACCAGTGAACATAACCGTCGTAATCCGCAATTACCACATAGTCATCGTAGGCTACAGGTGCAGTGAGCACTCTATTATTTAAAGCATCCTGTTTCCAAAGTGATCTTCCATTCCGTTGATCTAGTTGCCAGACATGGCTTTGCGCATCACTAACATATAAATAGCGCCAGTCATAACTCAGCCCGGAAAATGAAGAAATATCTTCATTGCGCCAGAGCACATCGCCATCAATTTCAAGTACTGCCGAGGTGCCACCTTGAACGCTGGAAATAAAAATAACACCATCTGTTTCAACTGGATCAACATCCAGGTCAACCAGTCTTTCCACTTCTGATCGACCACTAGGGATAACAATACTAGTTTCCCAGCTGTTTTTGCCATCAATTAATCGTAAAGCAATCAATTTCCCATTCGCATAGCCAGCAATCACTTTACCTTCAACAATAATGGGCGATCCCGTTCCTCTAATGCTTAATGCAGGAACACTGCGTTCAAAAACCCAAAGTTCTGTTCCATCTTCCTCACTTAAGGCAAAAATTCTACCATCGACTGTTCGAATAATGACAATACCTTTTGCAATCACCGGATTGGCAAGAATTTCACTCGAAACAGTGCTTACCCATTTCTGCTTTCCTGTAGCAAAGTCAAAAGCAATGACTTCTGCATTGCTGCTTGCTAGAATAACAGTTCCATTGCCAACACCTGGGCCAGCGGAAAAACGAAAATCTGTTTCAGTTTCCCAAACTAGATCACCTGTTTTGGCATCTCTTGCTTGCACTAAGCCATTTCTTTCAGCAGCTAGTATTTTGCCATAACTGACCGCTAGAACCAGGTTTAAAAACTGTCGATTTGTTCCTGCACCGACTTTTTCTTCCCACAACGCCTCAATTTCGATTTCTGCCTGGTAATCAACTAATTCAGCGGGTGGTGCTTTATTGTCTTCCCCTCCCAAAAAATAGTCGGTGACACCTGTAATCAGTTCCGTACTCGTATCTAAAGCTGCACAGCCTGAGAGCAATAAAGCATACAAACATGCCCAGGCAAGGGATATAGAATGGTGTTTTACTTTTATCATCAACTCTTTATTTTAAAACTATTATTTTTCATTAAGCAAAGTGCCTGCTTCATTATTTCCAATAATTTCGGCTGCTGTAATATCATCTAGTTTAAATTGTAATAAAGGTGATTTTGCACCCTCTCGTAAGGCGCTTTGATAAGCAGTACGTGCTTCAGCTAAACGATCCAGGGCAACATAAAGATCACCTGTTAGTTCGTCATAGCTGGCTGAAAAACCTTGTGTCGTCGATTGATCTACTTCTGCAATTAATTGTAGGCCTTGTTCATATTCTCCCATTGCCTGCAAAATTTTTATCAACCTGATTCTGGCTATATTTCTCAATTCTGCTGAACGGGCATCAAGCATTAATTTTTCTAAAATACCTTTTGCTGCCTCCAACTCACCTTGTTGAACTTTTGTTTTGGCCAATAATAGTTGACTAAAGCTAGCATAGCTTGAAGTGCTATCTTGTTCTACAATGCGTTCTGTGATTTTTTCGACAGCATCCTGGTTTTCTTCATTGATATTCAACCATAGTTCATTAAAAAGGGATGCTGTTTGAATAGCTTTATCCTGCTGTTGATCTTGCCAATAATTCCAGCCGCTGATAATCAATATTCCAGCAATTACACCGATTATGGTTGAAGTACCATTTTCTTTCCACCATCTTTTTATCGCGGCTATCTGTTCTTCTTCAGTATCGTAAATTTCCACTTGTTTTCTCTAATGATTTAGTAAAATTGTTAGTTTGTTTGATTATACTTTTTTTTCAAGAAAGGCTAAATTAAATCATCTTTCCTAACCATTGAATTGCTGCATTTTCGCTTAAATTTATTTGTTCTTCTTTTGTTCTTAGCGGTTTTATACTAATTTCCCCACGGCTTATTTCATCATCACCTAAAATAATCGAATAGTCTGCTCCGCTTTTATCGGCTTTTTTAAATTGGCTTTTAAAACTGCCACCGGCACAATTAACTTGTAACTTAATACCTGGAATCTCATTCCTTATTTGTTCTGCCAATCGCAGCCCCTCTTTTTCTGCTTCTACACCTACACGAATCATATAGACATCAACATTGTTTGTCAGAGGTAAGCTGTCCAGCTGCTCAAGTAATAATAATAAGCGCTCTATTCCCATGGCAAAGCCAATAGCATGATTCGGTTTGCCACCTAACTGCTCAATCAACCCATCGTATCGACCACCCGCACAAACAGTTCCCTGTGCGCCCAAATCATCAGTGACCCATTCAAACACTGTTTTTCCATAATAATCAAGACCTCTGACTAATCGGGTATTTATTTCATAACTAACTCCAAGCTGATCTAATGTTTGGGTTAATGCTTGAAAATGCTGTCGACTTTCGTCTCCTAAAGAATCCATTAATTCAGGCGCATCGTTTATTAACGATTGCATAGCTTTATTTTTGCTATCAAGAATTCTTAATGGATTTGTTTCCAGCCTGCGGAGGCTATCTTCATCCAGCAATGAAATATGTTGTTTAAAGTAATCGACCAGTTTATTCCTGTATGCCAATCTTTCTTCTGTTGTACCCAGAGTATTTAGTTCTAATTTTAATTTATCTCTGATGCCAAATTTTTTCCACATCCGGTCGGTTAACAAGATGATTTCGGCGTCTATATCCGGCCCAGGCATACCATAGGTTTCTACGCCTAGCTGATAAAATTGCCGGTAGCGTCCTTTTTGTGGACGCTCATGCCTGAACATGGGGCCATAGTACCAGAGCCTATGTACTTGATTGTGTAACAAGCCGTGTTCAAGACAAGCTCTTAGGCATCCAGCGGTGCCTTCTGGTCTTAATGTTAGTGAGTCATTATTGCGGTCATTAAAGGTATACATTTCCTTTTCAACAATATCAGTGACTTCACCTATAGAGCGTTTGAACAGCTCCGTTTTCTCTACAATAGGCAGGCGAATTTCCTGATAACAGTAACTGGACATGACGTCTCTAATCACTTTTTCAGCATATTGCCAACGTGGAGATTGCTCGGGCAATATATCATGCATACCCCGAATAGCCTGTACAGACTCATTTTTCTTCGCCATAATCTTTTTAGTCTTGAATCTTTAGTGTGTTCCCGCAATCGTTTTTAACTGCTTGGCTTCTGCAGATAAAGGAAACGAGCGAAATAACTGTTCTTTGTATTTTTCTACCAGTGCTTTATTTCCCAGTGCGCGTTCTGTTTGCACTGCATACCACAAGCTTTGAGGGGTATGCCTTGTCACTGCCAGATAGCGTTCTAAAAATGCACGTGCAGACAAGAATTTTCCTTTTCCATAACTGATCTTTTGCATTTCTAACAGTGCAGGAGAGTATTGGCTGTTGCTTTGTAGGGCTTGTCTGAAATTAGCTTCTGCCAAGGAAACTTTGGCATTTTTTAATTCACACAGGCCTATATTAGTATAGGCAAACCATCTTCTATTATTAAGAGGTATTGCCAATGCTTGTTTTAAAAGCTGGATGCCTTCATTATATTGATTCCTCTCACATAAAAAACGACCATAATTATTTTTTATTCTGAAATCATTGGCATCAATAGCTAGTGCCTGCTGATAATTTTGACCCGCTATGACATTTTGATTTAAACGTTCATGCATAGCACCTAGCGCATTGTATATTTCTGCATTATTTGCATCTAGGCTCAAGGCAATATCCAGGTTTTCCTTGGCTGTCTTGAGCATATTCAATTCCAGATAACGAACTCCCATTTGTAAATACAATCCTGCCTTTTCCTTGTTTGGCATGTGTTTAGAGGATTTTCCTGTTGACACGCAGGCATTAAGAAATATGCAAATAAAACAAATTATTAGGCAACTCGTGTATTTTTTATGCAGCATGCGATGATCCCAATGCTTGTAATTTTAGATGCCTGCGACTTTTATCTTTTACTTTGCCAACTAATTGCCCACAAGCTGCATCAATATCATCACCGCGTGTTTTTCTTATAGTGGTGATAATACCTGCTTTATACAAAATATCCTTAAATCTGGAAATGGTTTGCCTAGATGAGCAGCGATAGTTAGAATCAGGAAATGGATTAAAGGGAATAAGGTTTATTTTTGCCGGGACATTTTTTAATAACTTAAGTAAGGCATGG
>CAZNGU010000154.1:0-5815 GCA_964572325.1 uncultured Methylomarinum sp. | reverse complement strand
TTCCGCCATCAAACAGATGATCTAATTTGCGTGCGGCGAAAACATCACGCAACTCTGACTGATCTCCTCCTGACACGATAAACCAGCTAGTATTCTGCGTTTTATCACGAAGCTCATCCAGCCCTTCAGCTACTGAACAAGTCAAAAGGCCCTGTTTAACCTCATTAGCAAAAACTTCTAACAACACACTAAGATCAGATTGATTAATATCGCGACCAAGAATATCTGTCATAAGGTACTCAAATTTCTTATACCGCGAAACTCCACCATTCTTCACATGATAATCTACCAGTGCTTGAGCAGGCGCTTCGCCATAAACTATAGCGGCTTGATAAAAGGCATTAGTTTTTATTTTGTTAGAATTAAGGATAACTCCATCACAATCAAAAACTAATGCATTATATTCATTTAGGCTGCACATGATAAATCTCCCATATTTATAGAATAGTTCTCAACCACTGACAGCACGAGTCTCAAAACCACGCATCAGAAAGAACAATAAAAAACTCACACTCTAATCTTGTTATATTTTGCAACCACACCGCTCAGTACTAAAAAAACATTGGCTTCATAATATAAAAAACTAAAAAAGATATTTCACTTACACCGCCTAACGCTATACACGCACACGCTTACCAAACAAAACCAATAAAAACCTATAAATCAGATAAGCCAAGAAGAAAGTAGCAAACAGCCTAAATAACCTAGCATCGATTACACCACCTCTAACAAATTGCACAGCATTTACCCCACAATAAATTAAGAAAAATTTTAAATAAGTTTTTTTTGTAGAGTACAACGCATAAAAATAGCCATAAGTATAAAAAAGGTAGAATATTGGAATAAACAAAAATGAAAAAAAGCCCAAATTTATTATAGATCCGCCATAAATCCCAAAAGTTTGCGTTGTGCCTGTTGCAGCCACTTCAGGGTAGACATGTCTTGTTTCCGCATTTGAAATCGGCTTATCCGGATAAAAATACCTAGGCACAAAAAAATTTGATAAATCTTCAAAGACGCATGTGTAGCAGGCTCCATTTTCAGACCAATAATCAATTGAATCCCCAATAGCGTAAACCTGATTCAGGTCAGCAACACTTGACTTACTTTCTAAGTACCCCGACAGGTTATCGTTGCCGCTGCGATACAAAGTATTATACAAAAACGTAGAAGCAATAAACAGTAATACCGCTACCCCCATAAACAATATATTTTTACCTCGCCAAACAACTCCGTAAATCACAATAAAAAGAAACAAATACGTTATTACATTCCCCCTACCTCCAGTGGCCGCGTTAATTAAGATAAGTGCAAGCACGCAAATAATTTTAAATATTGAAAAACCACTTAGATAAACATCATACAACGCAACAAACACAAAGGCATATAGGAAAAAGAAAACCCAAGATGTACCGACTTTTGATTGAGAATAAAATAATTGATTGTATTTATAGATGTTTGACACATCCAAACTGTCAAACACATTAAACACTAAAAAAAAGAATAGAGAAATAGCAGATATTAATAGAAATATATAGCCTTGCCAATTTATCACCAAAGCACGTGCCGGTAGAAACTTAGTTGAAATATAATTATGCGCGGCCCGCCCTTTTGAAAACTGATATAGCCTCATTAATACAGACAGCATAACTAAATCAACAAATACCATAAAAAAAACATACTCTACTGGCAACTCACCATCGCCTCTAGCCAATGGAAAATAGCTAAAAACAACATCATAAAAAACCAGAAAAGCTATAGGAGATAAAAGGACTGACAACCACACTCTCATAAAGTAATCTCAAAATTCGACATATTGATAATATCACTCTTCACGTACATCATTTGCTTTGATTTGCAAACACTGCTCCACATTTTCTATGTCCCCCGGCACATCGACAGCCAGAGTGGAAGCGCTAGTTTCAACCATGCGGATACACATACCCCACTCTAAAAACCTCAGAATTTCAATATCCTCCGCACTTTCCAACACACTTTTACGTTCACATTGGCCATACCGCAATAACTGCTCGCGACTGAACGCGTAAATACAGACTTGCTTATAATAAACACTAGGCGCGTTTTTGTGGTCTTTAAAACCCGGTAATGCTTGGCGCGACATGTAGACCATTTTTTTATCTTCGGTAAAAACAACCTTTGGTATATTTACATTGCTTGGATCTTCTTCACAACCTATTGAACAATAACCATTAATGATTTCTTGGGGGTGATTTTTTTTAGCCTCTATGATCTTAAGAACATCTTCAGGCGCAACGAGTGGCTCATCGCCTTGAACATTGACATAGATATCCGCCTCTACCTTTTTTGCCACCTCTGCCAAACGATCAGTTCCCGTTAGAGCCTTATCACTTGTTATAACCACCTGATATCCAGCCCGCTCTACTACATTAGCAATACGAGAGTCATCGGTTGCAACAAAAACAAACTCTTTACCAACCGCTTTTGCACTTAGTTCAGCGACCCACAATATCATGGGCTTACCTAATAGGAGAGCTAGAGGCTTCCCAGGAAAGCGGGAAGATTTGTAGCGCGCAGGTATAACAATAATGGTTTTCATAATTCCCCTAATCTAATAGCCCATATACTGAAATGCTCGGTATCTCATACAATGTTGGAGTGATGGCCAATATTGGCACATGCGAGTCAGCTGCTTGGTAAGCCTGAAATATCACGTCTGTCTCATGCCGACGCGGATCATCTGCAGCATATCCATCAAATCCTGCCAGGAGAATGCGTGACGCCTGTCCACTAGTGGCAATCGCCAAGGCATACGCAATGACCATAGATGTAGGCAGAGTACAATGGGTTTTCTCGAACGAGAAGGTGTTAGATTGAACGCTTAAACCATAGTCAAGTAGTTTTTTCGTTTTAAGTTCTCGCTGAACATCTTTGGGCAACATTGATGCAGGAGTCGCTAATGGTTGCGACATTTTTAAATGTTCCTGGCAATCTGCTAGTAAACGCACTGGATGACATGCTGCGCGTATGTTTATAAGTGATTCTTTGATATTTTTTTGTGTATTTAATGCAATGACGAAAGGTACCTTTTTTTTGATATAGCTTTCTATAGCAGCACGATGTTGCGCAACACCCGGGCCGCTACCCAGAATCAACAATTCTTTACCTGCTATTTGCTCTTTAGGCTGCCAAGTTCCTCTTGGTTCCCCTGTGTAGAAATGTCTCGCTGCATCCAATGTGTCTAAGCTAAATTTCTTGCCGCCTTCATTTTTTAAATGATCAATTACAGCAAGAATATCTTCTTCGCTATAACGGCTATCACCTATCATTTCTTGAATATAGGATGGGTGAATTCCATACTTGCCTGCCAAATAATAATAAGTATTACTTCCCCAACAATACTGAGACTGTAGAGGCTGAAAATATTTATGTATCACCTCCATCAACCTAGTAAGGTTTGATAAACCTTTACGAAATGGCGCTAACTCTATGACTAGATACTCAGTTTTAGCATTACCTGGCCCACGCCCCATACCAGTAACGGTTCCATCCACCCAACTAACTCCCTCGTCAACAGCACACTTGCAGTTAGCCAATGCCTGCCCCATATTGTCATGCGTATGAATGCCAAGCTCGCCAGCCCACCCCTGCTTAAAGGCATCTATAATACCAATAGTTTGCTGCGGCCCCAAGCTACCCATACTGTCAGCAAAGTACAAAACATCAATTGGATAATTGTTCGCAATACTAGCGAGTTGTGTAATTTCCTGAGTAGAGCGATCAGCGACTTGCATTATATTAAAACCTACCAGGTAACCTTGATGCTTGAGCCATTTAGTGGCTGGCAACACTTGCTCCATCTCATTTACATGGCAAGCGATACGCACAAGGGTAACTGGTGAACCTTGTTTGCTGGAAAAGAGTTTCTCCAGCGCAGACTCCATGCCATCGGGACACGTAATCAACTCAGAACCATTCACCATAACGCCTATCTTATCTTTAAGCCCCAAGGGTATTGGCAAAGAATTTAAAAAATTGTCAGAACTGTATGCACACCCGCCTTTAAAACCTTGATTTTTCAGCGAACGAAAACCAATTTCGACAAAATCAACTGCAAGAGCCTGCATGGCTTGCAGATAGTCGTCAATCAGTTTCGCCGAAAAATCCCAATCATTATAATAACCACCATCGCGTAGGGTGCAATCAAGTATTTTTATCATGTTTCACTCTTTTTTATATTGGGATATAAACCAAAAAAAATAGCTCTATTTTTAATTCTCACTAGCGTTCCTAGCTCTTTATCAAGATAATCGATTAAATAATTAGCAACAATTAGACATACCAATGTTGCGATAGCCGCGCCTTCTATACCATATATTGGTATAAGAACAAGATTGAGAAAAATATTTATAATTAAAGCGATAATAGTACGTATTGCGATCTTCTTTTCCATGCTTTCAGCTACAAAATACCTAAGCGTTACGGAACCTAGTGCTGCAAATGCAGCCGACCACATTATAATCACAAATACTGAACTAGCTTGCACATACTCCACTCCAAAAGTAAACTTGACGATTACTTCACTAAAAAATGTTGTGATAACAGCAGCACCTATGCTAGCCCAAAACACAAGAGAAAATAATAAACTCAACCTCTTTTCATACTCTTCTCGTAACAAACTTTTTGATTTGATAATTGCCGGTAAGAGTGAAGCACATAATATCACTGGCACAATAACCCAACCTTCATAAATTCTAGTCATGGCTGCATACAAACCTAGTTGCTCAGAGCCCAACATGTTTTTAATCATGATTTGATCAACTCGCATATAGAGAATTATAGCTACAGTTGACATAACCATTGGCCAGGCACTTTTCAATAACGGCCTGACTAGCTGCACATTAAAAACAAATAAAAAATTAGGTTGTTTTTTACTCAGGTATAACAACATTAATAATAGAGCAATTAAAATTTGATCAAGCAGATAGGAAATAACTAAAAACATCATATCAAGTTGCATATAAACTAGAGATATCTTTACTAAAGCACTTAAAGTAAGAGCCACACTTTTTGCAATCGAGGGAAACTTAGCTTTTACTTGCGACTGAAATGCATAGTCAATCACCAGAGAGGTTTGAAACACCATGCCAATAGAGATAATAAAAACATAGAATTTTATTTGTACGTCACTTTCAAATAATGACATCAATACTGCGATAAAAACAAAACAAACTATCGCAGCAATAAGCATAAGACTATGAGCGGTCCCAATATATTGCAGCCTTTTCGCAGGATGAACGATGAGTTCCCGCACAAGTATAGACTCCATTCCAAGTCGAGACAGCGACATAAATATTGTAACTATAGCTAAAACGTAACTCAGCAAACCAAACTTCTCTGGGCCTAAGTAGCGCGCAATATATATACCAACAATAATTACAGTAAAAAGTTTAAGTCCTTGCTCAACAAACATCCATGATGTATTGAGAAAATACTTCATAAAACCAGATTTTTGTTGATATTCTTTTAATGCTCTGATCATATTTTTTTACATTCAACAGACCTAAATACCTATAAAATTAGGCAAGTAGCAAAGCAAGCCACAATAGTCGCCAACAATGTAAATATTGGAATTAGCCACGTAATGACAACGAATTATATTCTTTTCTTCTGCAATGATGATGGAAAACAAACACGGCGAAATTAACCATGGTTAGAACTAATAGATATCATTAGCAAAACGCCAAGTATTGCAGCACCTAAAAAGCCATAAAAAAGAGCAACAATGCAGCATCACCAAACACCTACACACCTGTAGTTCTGTAGTTCTGTAGTT
>CAZNGU010000153.1:0-5838 GCA_964572325.1 uncultured Methylomarinum sp. | reverse complement strand
TTCTAAAATAAATTCAAATTGCTTACCCACTTGATTTTCAAAAGAGCCATTTTTCCAAACATGGTTTTTAGTGTTTTCAAAGAGCTAAAGTTATACAAAATCTATGTTTTACTGTATTTAATATTGAACAATGCTGAAGACTAAGGCTCTTACACAGACTATTTTTAATTATGGATCATTGTTTCAGTGGGCTTTGGCTGGCTTTATTCTAGTAATAATACCCCTTGTCTTTGCCATTGTTTTTACTTTAATTGAGGTGACTCATTACACTGAAAAAAGCCAAAAAACTTTATTTCAAACCGTTAAAATCACTGAAAATATTCGCGCTATTCACACGCGTTTAATTTCAATGGAACGTAGTGTTCGGCAATTTCAGGTTTTAAAGGAAGTAGAGCTTTTAAAGGTCTACCAGGAAAATAGAGAAAAGTTACTGGATGTTCTGAATAATCTAAAAAAGCAAGAATTGGAACCATTATTAATTAAAAATATTGAAGTATTACAAGAGACTGAAAATAAGTTATATCAAGATATTGTTTTCAATCTAAAGGATAATCAATTGCAATCCACAGAGATTGATTTGAATGTATTTGACCAGCTCAGTCGACAAGCAAAACAGCTTCTGTCTGAAGGAGAAGGGAAAGTCTCAAAAGAAACCAATGCTTTGTCAGTTGCAGGCCAGCAGGTAAAAGAAAAGCTCTTTATTTCAGCTTTGAGCAGTATAGTTGTGGCATTATTTTTTGCGCTTATATTTGTTAATTTATTAACCAGACCCATTAAACGTATCAGACAGGCAATACATAAGCTGGGTGAGACTGGTTTTGAGAAACCTATTTACATAAAAGGTACTCATGATTTGGCTTCTTTGGGAGAACGCCTGGAATGGCTGCGACAAAAGCTCAATCAAGTAGAGCTTGAAAAACAACAGTTTATAAGAAATGTTTCTCATGAACTTAAAACACCTTTAGCTACTTTAAAAGAAGGAGCCGATTTATTAGCAGATAATGTGGTCGGTGAACTAAATTCAGAACAACAGGAGATTGTTCAGTTAATGAAACTAGGTAATATTAAAATCAATGATTTGGTTGATAATCTGCTGGAATACCAAAGAACAATATCGACACAAGTCCACTTGAATTATTCTGTTTTTGACTTAAAAATACTCATTACCCGTATAACCCGAGAATATCAGTTACCTATTCTCAGTAAGAGTATCATCTTAAAAAGTAATATTGGCTCAATTCATATTAAGGCAGATTATGATAAGCTTAGAATCATTATCAGTAATCTTGTTTCTAATGCGGTGAAATTCTCGCCAAAAAACAGCACCTTAAGTCTCTGTCTAAATTTATATCAACAAGAAATACAATTAAAAATAGAAGATCAGGGGCCTGGAATTACCAAAGAGATAGAACCTCTTATTTTTGAAGATTTTTATTTGGGTAGTTCACCAGGATCCTGGAAAATAAAAGGTTCAGGTTTGGGGCTTGCATTAGTCAGGCATTATCTTGATATGCATAAAGGATCAATACAATTACTTCCAGCCAATAAAGAATATTGTGGCGCCCGGTTTTTATTACATTTACCTCAAAACATGAATGCTTAAGATGCTAGGAATATTAAGATTGATTTTTTTTTCGCTGATTATTCTGCTTCAAGGATGTCAAATGATGACACCATATTTGCCGGATTTAACAACACAAAAAGATGCTGATGACATAATGTTAATTCACAAACTATTCGCACAAGCCATGAAGTATCAAGAAATGACTGAAACGCAAAAACAGCTTCAATGCAGTAAACTTAAACAAGCCTATATAATGGAGCCACACTGGCAATCAGCCTGGTTATTAGTGAATACTTTAAATGATGATTTTAAATGCATTAATCTGACAGAAACCATAATATGGGTTGCTAGCATTAAAGAAGCTCAGGAGATAAGCCCTGCTATTCGATGGTTAAATAATAATCAGCTACATTTACTTAATCAATTAAAAAATAAAAAAATAAAGATGCAGACTTTATTTAAAAAAAACAAACAGTTGCAATTGAAAACATATAGAACGAAAACTCAGCTTAAGCAGGCTGTTGCTAAAATAAAGGCACTTAAAAACATAGAAACTCATGTCAATAAAAAAATTGATGATTTCCCCTCACATGATTAGTAATTTTCAAGGGCAAAAAATATTACTGGTTGATGATGACCCCAGTTTACTCAAACTACTGGCCGTTCGTCTCAGAGCTTCTGGTCTTGAGGTTGAAACAGTAGAAAGTGGCGAACAAGCAATAGCATTAATCCCCACTTTTCTTCCTCAAGTAGTTATTACTGATTTAAGAATGACAAAAATGGATGGCTTGGCATTGTTCAAGCATATCCAGGAAAATTATCATACGCTACCCGTTATTATTCTTACTGCACATGGCACTATTAAAGAAGCCGTGTCTGCAACCCGCCAAGGAGTTTTCGGTTTTTTAACAAAGCCACTGGATGGACAGGAATTGCTTGACCTGATTACTAATGCCTTATCGTTACATAAGAATACATCACCGTTTTATCCAGTAGAAAAAAAGCAAGCCTGGCGAGAGGCTATTATCAGCCACAGTATAATTATGGAAAACCTGTTACAGGAAGTTCAACAAATAGCACAGAGTAATATCAGTGTTTTTATTCATGGTGAAAGTGGCACAGGAAAAGAACTGATTGCCCAGGCGATTCACGATGCCAGCGATCGAAAACACAAAGAATTTGTCGCGGTGAACTGCAGTGCTATTGCTGAAAATTTATTAGAATCAGAATTGTTTGGACATTGTAAAGGTGCTTTTTCTGGCGCGACAGGCGAGAGAAAGGGCTTGTTTGAAAATGCAAATGGCGGCAGTTTATTTCTGGATGAAATTGGCGATATGTCACCTGCTTTTCAAGTTAAGTTATTACGAGCCTTGCAAGAAGGTGAAATACGTCCTGTAGGTAGTAATAAGACAATTAAAGTAGATGTCAGGGTTATCTCCGCAAGTCATAGAGACTTGCTAAAACTGGAAGCTGCCGGGCTTTTTCGTATGGATCTTTATTATCGGCTTAATGTGGTGACTTTATCTCTACCGGGTTTAAAAGACAGGGTGGAAGATATACCTTTACTGGCAAATTATTTTATTGCTAACAGTATCAGTAAAGCCAGGTCTATTGCAAAGGGCTTATCAAATGAAGCAATGGAAGTCCTTATAGCATATGACTGGCCAGGAAATGTCAGGCAGCTTAAAAATGTGATTGAATATCTTTGTGCATTTGCAACAACACCTTTGATTCCAGTCAACCTGGTTAAAAAGGCCTTACAAGAAAAACAAAAGCCTTTAATCAGTTTTAATGATGCAAAAAAGAATTTTGAAAGAGATTATTTAATCAAATTATTGCATTTAGTGAATGGTAACGTGACTGAGGCCGCCCGCCTGGCCAAACGAAATCGGACCGAGTTTTATCGTTTACTTGATCGGCATGCATTAAAAGCGACACAATTTAAAAAAAAGAACAAAGACCAGAGTAAGGTTCTTTAAAAAGCTATTCTCGACTAAAATACTCGGTCGTGGTAGGTTTTGCTATGGCAGATTTCTATTGCCAGTAGGATTTAAATACATTTAGGAATGAGTAATTAAGTATGGCCGTAGGCAATATAGATTTCCCTGAAATGATGAATGTTTCAGGCATTAAATTAGGTAGCACTAACGCCGGCATCAAACAAACTGAAAGAGATGATCTTTTGGTGATAGAAATGGCAGAAACAGCAACTTGTGCAGGTGTTTTTACTCAAAATGCTTTTTGTGCTGCACCTGTATATTTTGCCAAAGAGCATCTGCAAAAAAATCCTCGATGGTTGTTGATTAATTCTGGTAATGCCAATGCAGGTACAGGAGAACAAGGTATATTGGATACTGGGGAATGTTGTTCCGCACTTGCTGACATGACTGATGGAGAAGCCAGGCAAGTTTTGCCTTTTTCTACCGGGGTTATTGGTGAAAATTTACCCGTAGAGAAAATTGCAAAGGCCTTGCCGCAGGCATTGCATAATCTACAGGAAAGCCACTGGCAGCAGGCGGCACTAGCTATTATGACCACGGATACCTTTGCCAAAGGAGTTTCATTAGTAATTGAAATTAAAGGACAACTGGTCACACTAACTGGTATCTCCAAAGGAGCCGGGATGATCCAGCCGAATATGGCAACTATGCTAGGTTTTGTAGCAACAGATGCAAAAATTGGCCAATCACTATTACAGCAGTGTTTGTCAGAAGCAGTTGAACAATCTTTTAATCGCATAACCGTTGATGGAGATACCTCTACCAATGATGCCTGCATTTTAATGGCGAGTGGAAAATCTACAGCCCCTGAAATTACACCAAATAGTGACAGCTATGCTGTTTTTTCTAAAGCAGTGCTGGATGTTTGCAAACGCCTGGCTGAACTCATCGTTAGAGATGGAGAAGGAGCCACAAAGCTTATGCGAATTTTGGTCGAGCAAGCCCTAGATGATAAAGAAGCGGTTCGGGTTGGAAAAACAGTGGCACATTCACCTTTGGTAAAAACTGCTTTTTTTGCCAGTGACCCTAACTGGGGTCGTATTTTAGCCGCAGTTGGACGCTCTGAAATTAAGCAACTGGATTTACAGAAGATTGAAATTTATCTGGATGATGTGTGTATCGTTAAACACGGTGGGCGAGCAGTTAGTTATACGGAGGCGCTAGGGCAGCAAGTCATGGACAAGGAAGAAATTACTATCCGGATTGTTCTGGGCCGGGGTCGGGCTATACAGGAAGTTTTAACATGTGACCTTTCCTACGATTATGTGCGCATAAATGCAGAATATAGAACGTGAACACAGAATTTTTACACGTTGCAGTTGGTGTAGTATGGGATAAGGCTGGTCGTGTCATGATTGCCTTAAGACATGATGCCGCGCATCAAGGAGGCTTATGGGAATTTCCTGGAGGCAAGATTGAAGCAGGGGAAACCGTTGAACAAGCCTTATCCAGAGAACTTGAAGAAGAACTGGATATTTCAGTGCAGAAAATGACACCACTGATAAAAATAAAACATCAATATTCTGATTTAAAGGTACAGCTTGATGTTTGGACGGTTCTGGACTTTGCTGGAAAGGCAACTGGGCTTGAAGGACAAAAAATCCAATGGGTTTTTCCTGAACAATTAAAGCAATATTCATTTCCTGAAGCGAATAAGCCCATCATTGCCACCGTTAGGTTGGCGGATGAGTATGCTATTTTAAATGCAATAGAAGAAAAGGTTTTAGTTCAGCAATTCAATACTTTATTGGAGAGGGGGGTTAAATTAATTCAGGCAAGAATTAAGTTGCTGCCTGAAGATGCAGTGATCCGCTTTTTTGAATGGGCCATGCCTTTATGTCAAGAACAAGGGGTGAAGTTATTGCTTAATTCAGCCGTAAATGGTGCTAATAAAGTGCATGCTAATGGTATTCACTTAACTGCATCAGATATGCTGGCTTTAACACAAAAACCAGAGAATTACGCCTGGGTTGCGGCATCTTGTCATAATTTATTGGAATTACAATATGCAGAGGCAATGGGTGTTGATTTTGTGGTGCTTGCGCCAGTTTTATTAACGACAACACATCCAGATGTAAAACCTTTGGGGTGGGCACAATTTGAGCAGTTAACAGAAATGACTAATTTGCCCGTTTTTGCACTGGGTGGTTTAAAAAGAACAGATAAAAAAAAGGCACAAATGTCTGGAGCCATTGGCCTTGCAGGAATCAGTATGTTTTTGGCTTAGGAACGAGAATTTAATAATATACGAAAGTTTGACGCAGGATTTTGGTT
>CAZNGU010000152.1:0-5873 GCA_964572325.1 uncultured Methylomarinum sp. | reverse complement strand
ATCTTAGTCTCACCCATTCGGTTAGGCGGGCATTTTTTTGAAGTGCTGTGGAATCAAGAGCTTGTGCTAGAAACCATGATCCAACTGATTTTTCTAGGATTAAGTGTTATAAAGGATAGTTCCGTGTTCACTGTGGTAAGAAATAGCTGCCTTATCCACTTAAAACAACATAGCCCCATCAATATTATCTTGATAGCATAGAGTAAGCCATAAGGGAGATGGAAAAAAATAAACATCCAATCCTGCCAATAATAGACGACTATTTATTTCCAGTGCCCTAAGATTTTATAATGTTGATACAGAAAAGGTATTACAGCTGCTGATGGAACCCTTAGTAAAGCCCTTTTTAAACCATTTAACCCGCTGGCGGGAGGTGCCGTGGGTAAATGATTCGGGGCTGGCATAGCCTCTGGCCTGTTTTTGCAAACGATCATCACCAATCGCACTGGCTGCTGTTAGTGCTTCTTCTATATCTCCCTGTTCCAGGATTTGTTTGGCTTTTTCGGTATGATGCGCCCATAGTCCAGCATAGCAATCTGCTTGTAATTCCAATCGCACTGATAATTGATTGGCCTGTGCTTGACTGATCCCTTGTTGTGCATTGCGTACTTTGGCTGAAGTACCTAGTAGTGTTTGTACATGATGACCAACTTCATGGGCAATAACATAGGCCTGGGCAAAATCACCCGGGGCATTGTGTTGAGATTTTAATTGCTGGTAAAAACCAAGATCAATATAGACTTTATTATCTCCAGGGCAATAAAAGGGACCCATTGCGGCTTGGGCATGGCCACAGGCCGAACGTACCGTATCAGTAAATAAAACCAGATGGGGTTCTTGGTAGCGCTTGTTTTGCTGTTTAAAAATCATATTCCAGGTGTCTTCTGTATCGGCTAATACCACACCAACAAACTGAGCTAATTGCTGTTGCTGAGCAGACGGCTGATAATTGCTGCTTTGAGTGCTAGAGCTTTGTGAGCCGGAATTATCCAGTAAACTTAAAACAATTTTAGGATCAACGCCAAAATACAGGGCAGCTAAGGTAATTAAAATAACGCTAAGACCGCCTCTTTTTTTGCTACGTATACCAGTACTCCTGCCTCGTCTATCCTCAATATTATTACTAACTCTTCGATTACGCCATTTCATGATCTTATTTTGTGTGCCTTTAAAATATTGTAGGCTGTGCTAATTGTCATAACTTAATAGTTATAAGCCTATTTATATAGGAGACATGATATTTAAGTTGAAGACAACAGATTGAAAAAACTTACTTTACATTAATTACCGGTACTGCGTCTAAAAGGGTTTGGGTGTAAGGATGTTTTGGCCGGGTCAGCACCTGTTCTACTTCACCTTGCTCAACAATCTTGCCCTGATACATGACGGCAACTTCATCAGCAATTTCAGCCACCACTGCCAAATCATGGGTAATAAATAGATAACTGATCCCCTGTTTTTGTTGCAGATCTTTAAGCAAGGTAATAATTTGTGCCTGTACTGAGACATCCAGCGAACTGGTCGGCTCATCACAAACAATCAGCTTGGGGGTAACAGCCAAAGCGCGGGCAATGCAAATTCGCTGTCGCTGTCCTCCGGAAAATTCATGTGGATAGCGTAAAGCTGCAGATTGAGGCAGTTCTACAAGTTGCAATAAATGACTTATACGTTGCTGTCTCTGCTCAGTATTTATCTCAGGACGTAATGCTTGAATGCCTTCTGCAATAATATCGCCCACTAACATTCTTGGGTTCATAGCGGCAAAGGGATCTTGAAATATAATTTGTATTGACGAGCGTATAGTGCGCAAAGCATCCGCTTTTAATTTCGTGAGTTCAATATTATTCAATAATACGCTCCCTGCAGTGGAGGGTATTAAATTAACCAGACCTTTACCCAGCGTTGTTTTACCACAACCGGATTCACCGACTAATGCCAGAGTTTTACCTGATGCCAGTTTAAAACTAACGCCATCAACGGCTCTAACATAATCAACAATACGTTTAAAAAAACCTTTGCGGATGGGATAATAGACCTTAAAGTCTGAAACTTGTAATAAACATGTCTCGCCTTTTGTTACTGCTTTGGCCTCTTTACCAACACAGCTTTGCATGGAAGGTAAGGCCGCTAATAATTTAAGGCTGTAGGGATGTTGCGCATGGCTAAAAAAAGACTTTCTGCTATTGCTTTCAACTATTTTCCCTTTTTGCATCACAGCGATACGGTCAGCCATATTAGAAACCAAGGCCAGATCATGGCTAATTAGCCATAAGGCCATGCCTGTTTGTGCTTGAATTGATTTTAATAAGCATAATATTTGTGCCTGAATAGTGACATCTAATGCAGTAGTTGGCTCATCTGCAATTAATAAGTCGGGTTGCCCTGCCAGGGCGATGGCAATCATGACGCGCTGTCTTTGTCCACCTGATAATTGATGTGGGAATTCTTTGATTCTGCGTTCCGGCTCTGGAATTTCTACCTGTTGTAATAATTGAAAAACACTGTTTTGGATTTCGGTTTTGCTGTAATTAAAATGAATTTGTATGACTTCGGCAATTTGTTCACCAATGGTCATCACCGGGTTAAGTGACGACATGGGATCCTGGAAAATCAAAGCGATACGTCGGCCACGAATTTTGCAAAAATCAATTTCTGCAATACGCAATAAACTGTTTTTCTGGAAATTTATTTCAGTGGCATAGATGCTGGCATTAGCGGGTAATAAGCGTAATACAGAAAGCGCCGTAATTGATTTACCCGAACCCGATTCTCCGACCAGGGCAAAGGTTTCGCCGGGATAAATGTCAAAATCAATAGCATCAACCACTTTTTCTTTTTTAAAAGCGACGCTTAAGCCTCTGACTTCCAACAAGGGCTTTTTCATTTATTCCCCCCGTCTTGGATCAAAAGCATTGCGTACCGAATCGGCAAATAAATTAGCGGCTAAAACAAGGCTAAACATAAACATAAAAGAAGCCAATAAAGACCACCAAACGATAGGCTCGCGTGCCATTTCCAGCCTGGCACCATTGATCATATTGCCCCAGCTATAGGTGCTGGGGTCAACGCCAATATTAATATAAGACAAAACGGCTTCTGCCAAAACCAGAGAGCTAAAATCAAGCACAACAGAAATAAGTACAATATGCATGACATTAGGCAAAATATGCCTGAATAAAATGCGCGATCGTTTTACGCCTAAAGCTTGGGCTGCCTGCACATATTCCATTTCTCTTAATTTTAGTGTTTCAGCACGTAACATGCGACATAAACCTGTCCAGCTGGTCACGCCAAGAATTAAACATAAAAATAGCAAACGCATATCTGAGCGTATAATTAGACTATTAAAATCTTCGGCATGATTCGCCATATACACTTGTACCATTAAGATGGACGCGGCAATTAATAATACTCCGGGTATGGAATTCAAGGTGGTATAAATATACTGTATCAGGTCATCCACCCAGCCTCTGAAAAAACCAGCCATAATGCCAAAAGTAATAGCCAGCGGTAACATAATCATGGTGGTTAATGAACCAATCACCAGGCCGGTACGAATACTCTTAATGGCCTGATAAAAAACATCTTCCCCCACCTTGTCTGTACCTAGTACATGATAATAAGTAGACAAATCAACTAACATATAGCTGATAGAAACTAGCAAAAAAAAGACCAGGAAAACAGTTTTAGCTGTTTTATTATTAGCTTTGTTTTTGAAAAAAAACCTTAGCAGGAGATAAAACAAAAAGGCTAATCCAGCCCCTTTAATAAAACCAATGCTTGCTTTTCCCATGACATCAGCGACAAGTTCAACTTCAGGGTTTTGCAAGTGGGAGCCGCCAAACTTTAAACGGGGATAGCCCCATTGCGTGCTGCCGTCTGCTAAAGCGATGCTTTCTTTACTATATAAATAAGCGGAAAAGGGTGCAGAATAGGTTTTTTCACTTTGCTTTCGTATGGGGGCGGCCCAGTAATCCAATAGACTGATAATTTCATGGCTATGGTTGACTTTGGATTTGAAATGGAAAGAATCCAGCAGGCCAATCAGAACAAAAAAAACCAGAACCAACAGTGAAATCATAGCTGTTTTGCTGGCTGCAATTTTTTTTAAGGGGCGTTGTAAGTGAGCTTTATTTCTAATCAGAAAGCAGAGAACAGCAAGGCTCAGCACCAGTAAGAAAATTAAAGCATCTGTCCATAGAATGATCATTTAAATCAAGCTTGTATCAATATGATTAAATTTAACAGCCAGGCAGGTTAATTCCACATCATTTTTTATTTTTAATTTATCGTATAAACGATAACGATAGGTGTTTACTGTTTTGTCGCTTAGCAGTAACAGATCCGACATTTCCTGAATAGATTTACCTTGCAGAATCAAATTAACGACTTCAGATTCTCTTTGTGACAATTTAGCGAAGGGAGATATATCAGTACCTTGCAGGTTTTGAAAAGCCAGGTTATTGGCAACTTCTGTGCTCAAATAACGCTTTCCGCTCATAACAATATGAATAGCAGTGACCATTTCTTCAACGGGAGAGCTTTTTGAAATAAAGCCAGAGGCGCCTAATTTTAATAATTGCTGTGGGATAGGCCCGTCGTTATGTACCGATAGGGCAATAACTTTTATGTCTTGATAGCGTTGCAGGATTCTGCGACAGGCTTCAATACCACCAATTCCCGGCATATTAATATCCATTAAAATGATGTCAGGGTTCATATTGCATAGAAGTTCCAGAGCTTGTTCTCCGCAATTACTGACACCAATAACAGAAATGCCATCAACTGAGTTTAATAATGACTCAATTCCTGTTCTTACTATTTCGTGGTCATCAACTAATAGAACTTTAATCATTAATAATTTAAGGACAAGGGGTTTGATGGAAACTGCCACAGCTAGTGTGCCAAAAAAACAATGTAACAGCAAATAAAAGAGCCAATGTATTAAGTGCTTATTACTATTTCAATTGCTTATGCTATTATTTTAAGTTAAATAATAACAACTGAGCGCAAAAATTGTATCTTAATAAAGAAACCATCAATTATTCGACAGCATTAGGCATTGTATTTAGTGTTTTACTATTACTATTTATTGTTTTTTTTGCAGCTAATAACCCCATCACTTTTCTTAATATCCCGGGCTTTATTATTGTCGTTGTTGGCACCATTGCTGCTGTTTTCCTTAGTTATCCGCTAAGAGATATAAAACAAGGGATAAAGTCAATCAAGTTGATTTTTTTTTACGAGAGCTTGAATCCTCAAAAAGAAGCTGATGAAATTATCAGGGTAGCAAAACTATGGTTTCAACGGGATTCTGTTGCCATTGAAAACGTCATTGATTCCATTCACAATCCCTATTTAAAAACAGGGTTTCAACTAATTGTAGATAAAACCCCGGTGGATGATATTCTGGCCTTATTAAAATGGAGAATTACTCGTTTGCGGGCAAAAGAAAAAGCAGAATCGAATATATTTTACAGCTTAGCCTCTTATGCCCCGGCTTTTGGTATGTTAGGTACTTTAATAGGCCTTATTAATATGCTGGAAGTGATTGAAATGAAGGATATTGCAGCCATAACATCAAATATGGCGGTTGCCTTGATTACCACATTTTATGGCTTAATGCTGGCCAATCTTGTTTTTAACCCGATTGCGGTCAAGCTGGAAAGAAGAACAGAACAACGCATTATGATTATGAGTATGGTGATGGAAGGTATTACTTTAATTGCTGAGCGTCGAACGCCTTCGTTTGTTAGAGAAACACTGCATTCCTTTATCGCAAATTATGACAATGAACTGGACACCAGTGAAATAAATGAGTCGTAGTATTCACCCCAAATATCAAGCCTCTTTATCGGTTGAAGAGCTATTAC
>CAZNGU010000151.1:0-5886 GCA_964572325.1 uncultured Methylomarinum sp. | reverse complement strand
GACATACATGGATGTATTAGTGTCGCTTGAAGTAGGATGCTGGATGCGACCATAGCAGACTACGCAACTATTTGTACAAAGCTTCCGCTCCTGCTCACGCCCCTTACCTACATCCCTGTAGGCAACACAGAAGACGGATAAAAAGACAAGTGATGAGCCATTGCCTTTATTGTGTAATGCTTTGATCTGATTTAATGATGTCAATACCAAAAAAAACTGAGCCACTCCTTTATAAAACTCCGTTTAATTTGAGGTGTTATTTATTGCGTGTTGCCTTAAGTAGCGTGAAGAAAAGCAATATTTTTAGGGGAATTCAGATTCTAACTTTAGCATTCCTAGTTTTGAAATTAACCCACTACTACGTGCTATCTTTTGCTGTACTGCTTGACAAAAAATAGTATATTCACAAGCTATTGTTATTTTTTCTTTTGCCCGGGTAACTGCTGTATACAATAGCTCTTTGCTTAATACAGGATTCATTTTATCGGCTAAAACACATAGGCATTCAGTAAATTCAGATCCCTGGCTTTTATGAATTGTCATGGCAAATGCTGTTTCGTGGACAGGCATTCTGCCTGGACTTATTTTTTTTATACTGCCGTCAGCACGCTGAAAAAACACCATGAGTTTTTTTGATTCCTTATCATGCAAACAAAGCCCGATATCACCATTATAAAGTTGTAGCCCCGGGTTATTTTGCATAATCATAACGGGTCTAGCACTATACCATTGTCCTGAGCGATTGATTAAACCTTGTTCAAGTAGCTTATTTTCCAGTGCATCATTCACCGCAAGTACGCCTTTCCCCCCCTGGCGATTGGAACACAGTACCTGAAAGTCGTTAAACGCTTTAAAAATAGTGTTAAGTTCGGAATGATCACGAATACACTGTAAATAACGGGTATAACCTACAACTATTTCATTGATTAAGTCTGTATCCAGCCGCTTGATACTGCGTTGCCCAGTTTCTAACAGTTGCCAGGCTTCATCAACTGACTGTGTATTGATTGCCTCGGCCAAGGCTTTAATTTCACTCTGAAAGCGATATGATTTTTGTAATTCATAAGTATGCTTAGGTAGACTTACGGTTAAATCAGCCAGAATTGCACCCGATTCTACCGAAGATAATTGATCTTTATCACCGAGTAAAATGAGTCTTGCGCCTGGTTTTAAGGCATCTAGCAGTTTACTCATTAAAGCCAGGTCGACCATAGAGGCCTCATCTACCACCACCAGGTCATAGACTAAGGGGTGTTCCGAATTATGTTTAAAAAAAGGTGAATTTACTTGGGCACCCAATAAATAATGTAGGGTAGATACGGAGTCTGGAATTTGATTTTTTATGGCTTCTGAACAGGGCAGGTGGCTTTTATTTAATCCTATGGATTCTTGCAAGCGGGTAGCTGCTTTTCCTGTAGGGGCTGCTAATGCAATATGTAAAGGCTGATCCGAGGTTTCCTGTAAGAGAGCCAATAATTTAACTATAGTCGTTGTTTTGCCTGTCCCCGGGCCTCCTGTAATGATACTAAATGCCTGGCTTAATGCTTTTTTTACAGCCTCTCTTTGCCAATCAGTTTCATTTATTAACTCAATAAAATAGCGGTCTAATAGTGGTTCAATATTTTTAATACTAAATAAACAAGGCAGTAAAGACTTTATTTGCATCACCAATCTGTTTTCATAAAACCAATATCTATGCAAATACAAGCGGTTATTTTCTAGCACTAAAGGTAAGGTCTTTTTTCCTGATATCGTCACCAGTCCAGAATTCCGAAGTAATTCCCGCTCAGTTTCATCAATATACATGCAGCTATGTCCTTGAGATAATTGATTAGACAAGCGTGCGCATAAATCAGAAAATGCATTTTTTGCATGTTTTTCCAAGCTCGTGCGTTCTGCTAAAAAATGAGAAAAAGCTAAATCCAGCCGACTCAATGGGATATCAGAATCTAGATGTGTTGTTTTACTTTCACTCACTCACTGACTTCTATCTAATTTTCTATAAGTGATGGCTTCACTTAAATGCACAATTTCAATATGTTGTGTATTTGCCAAATCGGCAATAGTTCGCGCTAACTTCAATATTCGATGATAGGCACGATGTGACAAACCAAACTGATCCATGGCTTGCTCCAGAATTTTATGGCCTTGTTCTGATAACTCACAATACATTTTCACTTCTTTTGTAGACAGTGCTGAATTCACTTTCCCTTGTCTTTTTATTGCAATTTTACGAGCAGCTACTACTCTTTTTTTAATTTCTGCACTACTTTCTTCTCCATCAGGCGAACCTTTTCTTAATACTTCATGAGAAACACGAGGTACTTCAAGATGCATGTCAATTCGATCAAGTAAGGGGCCGGAAATTTTGGTTCTATATTTAAGCACTTGTTCTGATGTGCAATGACAACGCCCAGAAGCATCTCCTAAATAGCCACAGGGACACGGATTCATCGCCGCAATTAACTGAAATTTTGCTGGAAAATCGGCTTGTCGGCTAGCACGAGAAATCGTAATGTGACCCGTTTCAAGAGGCTCCCGCAATACTTCTAAAACCTTACGATCAAATTCTGGCAATTCATCTAGAAAAAGGGTGCCGTTATGGGCAAGAGATATTTCTCCTGGTTTTGGATTACTGCCACCACCCACTAATGCAGCAGCAGATGCGGTGTGATGTGGCGCACGAAAAGGAGGTGTCAGCCAATTTTCCACATCAATTCCCTTATCGCTAATAGAAGCTAATGCAGCTGTTTCTTGTGCCTGCTGTTCAGTTAACTCTGGAATAATAGTGGGTAGACGAGAGGCTAACATTGACTTTCCAGTTCCAGGAGGCCCTAGCATTAATAGATTGTGAGAACCGGTTGCTGCAATTTCAAAGGCTCTTTTAACATGGAACTGCCCTTGAACATCGGAAAAATCAATACTGGATTGTTTTATTTTTTTCTCTGGTTCGGCAACAAATATATTTAATGACTTTTGTCCACCAATATGGGCGCAGACCTCCAGTAAACTTTTGGCAGGTATAAGATCAGCCTGTTTAACCAAGGCTGCTTCTGTCACATTAGTTTCAGGCAAAATCAGTTTCCTTTTTGCATTTCGGCTATGAATTGCAACGGGTAAGGCACCTGAAATAGACCTTAATTCGCCACTAAGAGATAACTCACCAATACACTCATATTCATTAAGACGCATTTTCGGTATTTGCCCCGATGCAGCCAAAATTCCCAGAGCAATAGCTAGGTCAAATCGTCCACCTTCTTTGGGTAAATCGGCAGGTGCTAAATTTATTGTTATTCGCTGAATCGGAAACTCAAAATGTGAATTTATAATTGCACCACGAACACGATCTTTGCTTTCTTTAACTGCTGTTTCCGGCAAGCCTACGATAGACAGCTGAGGAAGGCCGTTAGTTACATGGACTTCGACGGTAACAAGAGGTGCGTCAATACCAGAACGACCTCTGCTATATACAATAGCTAGCGACATACAATACTTAGGGTTTTATAGTAACGTGAAGGAGTATTGTACTTGAATTAGCAGAAAGGGTTGTTTAACAATGATGCGTTGATTTACTGAAAACGACCCTGAGAGCCATGAAATAACTATTGGCGGCTCTATCGCCATATAGTTGATTGACAAGTTATAAAAGCTTGGCAGTTGTCACTTACTTTATTTTCGCGACACTTTGATTTTTTATACCTCCTAAAATGAAAGTAATTTAAATCGGTGATATTGATGAGTCTGACAGGTGATCAACAAAAGAGTAACGAATTAAAGATTTTAGCTCAAGTAATGATATGTCAGAGACACTCCTTGCTTCAATATCTTCCCGAATTAAACGGATACCATTTTGTTTCGCCAATTCAGAACGTGTGATTTTGTTTGAGTTGCAATTTGGATCTTTAATTTGATCATCAAAAATTTGAGTCTGCAATTGATTCTTAATTGGCTGAGGGTCAATATCTTCAAAAACAACCAAAACAATATTTAAAAGATACGGTGCAGGCATATGACCTAAAACACCTTCCCATGGTTTATCTGAGTCAGATTCAATCGATAAATAGATACCATGCAGACTTTCAGAGTGTTTAGTCAGTTTTTTTTCTAAGATTTCTTTAAGCCTAGAATTTTTTACAGCATCATTAAATGAGTCTGGTAGAGCAACCCGATTATAGCTTCGTGCCAACCAACCAATAAAATTATCTAGCCATTGTTTTTTCATCCATTGCCCATCATATTCCTTTTTTGTGTCGAGAATATGGTAGGTTGGGGTGGGTAATTGAGCGAGAATCTCTCGCGATAACCAAACACGTTTCTGTATATCAAGTTCTAAAGCAATAATCTCAGTTTCAGCTTGAGCCTTGACATGCAATATACGAGGGTTATCACCTTTTATCATATTTTTTGCACACTGATCTATTTGAGTAGCGGCTATGATTTCAAAAACAGGAACTTTATCAAAACCAGGGTTATATAAATTGCACGTTTGTGAGGCAATTACCCACCAAGTTATATCGTTATGAACATTTGGGGTGACATCTTTTAAATCATTCCCTAAAATCAACGACCCTTGCCACCAATTTTTTTCCTTGATTCTCGTTAAAAGCTCATCTGATAATTCAGGTGGCATCAATGTGCTTTTCGAATTCTGCAAGGTGGGCTTTTCCGAGTTGAACGCTTGTTTTACGCTGATAACCCATTTTTTTAGCCATTCTTGGAGACAATTCATGCAATTTTTCTTCTATCGTTGTGCGAAAAGAAAGTTCATCTAAAGCTTCACCATTAAAAATCGAACAAAATGATTTTCCAGAAACAGGTATATTCCATACTGTTTTTAATCGTGGTAAATCGACCTCAGAAGGCAATGATTTAAGCACATCAACAAGTATATTCATGCGGCTAGTGATCGCATATCGCGGAGTAGTACCTTCATACCAATCATAAACAGTCTTGCGGGTAACCCCAAATAGTTCAGCTAACTGAGTGATAGATAGAGTAAGATTTGTTTTAATCTCAACTAACTGCTCTTTAAATGAGTCGCTTTTTATAGCAGCTGTCTGTAATGCACTGTTTTCATCTATCCCTTCGCTAATTAATAACGGTTGCCCATCAATTAAAATTATGATTTTTTTTGTATTCTGCGATGGTTGTGTATACCTGTTTTCATTGAAAAAGTCGGTGTTCTTGTATAAATGTGATAACGTATTAGGTCTGTCCTCTACAACTGACTCATAAGGAATTTCATAAACTAGGTTTGGACTTGTAATGGGTGCTAAATCAAGCATAACTAGGTATCTCCTTTCCAAACTTTAAAGGCATGATCAGTACATACAGATTCATGTCTAAAAAATTTATTAGCTTTTTGATGAAGGACTTTAAGCTGTCCCAACATTTCATTTTTGTCTAAGCGCTTCGCTCCTTCAAAATTTTTAACCGAGTCTATATCTAGCAACAATTCATTATCTTTAAGTATTTCAACTTGAAAGGGTTTGTTTTGTTCATTAGTCATGGCTAACAATGGAATGAGGTCTTCAGTAATTGACAGCATTCCAGGATGGCAAATACTACGGATACGGAGTTGATCCCCATCTACTAAATAAGTCCCTGTTATTACTCCTCCTTGCTTTTTAAACCCAACTATATTAGTTGTTAATAAGCTAGAATCAATATAATCTCCAATAGATTCTTTTTCTTGTGCTTTGATATGGTCGATATACCTAACTCCCATATTTGTAACATCAACAAATCTCATGTGAGCAATAAGTACATCAAAGATTCTATCAAGAATATCTTGAAATTGAGTATAACTTGTATATTTTTTAGTTATATAGAGTATTTGGTCTGGAGAAAATTGAATACCAAAGCTATGATCACTTGGCATAAGCA
>CAZNGU010000150.1:0-5889 GCA_964572325.1 uncultured Methylomarinum sp. | reverse complement strand
AACGAGAGTATCTGATAAATTAAACATGGTCTATTTTGGAGGCTCAATAAAAAAAGTGGGGGGTTATTTTGGCTTCTTCATGCCCAAGAAGGCTAGTTCCCATGCTCTGCGTGGAAACTCTCATAAAGGACGCTCCTGCGTCCCATGACGCAGGAGCGTCACAAACTGCATTCCCAGGCAGAGCATGGGAACGAGGCTTATGTTGCCCTCTATCGCATCAAGCCACTTATTCAGTTATCACCTGATCTGACTCAATAATTCTAGACAAGCGTTCCATTAGTACATTCCAGTCTACACGTGGATTATAGGCTATTACGTCAATCCGAGGTAAACCACCGCCTTTAATAATATAATATCCCTGCTCAGCGGCTTCTGCACCCATTAACTGACATACGCCTTGATGAAGATAGCAACCAAAGCCTAATTTATCATAGCCGAAGGTATCAAAAAAGCGTAAAAATCCCCTGGAAATTACATCAGCTGCACCGCCGCCACCAATACTCGCTATATTTTGTACCGCTTTTTGACTGATCCGGTGCCGGGAATCATCATCTTCCGGTGTCCCTATCCAGGCATAAAAACTAACGGGTTGCCAGTTTTCAAGATATAAATTATTGATAAAACCTGATACCCGACCCTCCATTCCTCCAATTTCAAATTTTTGTGTTATTTCATTGAGATCAAGATTATCTATTTCCATATCCATATAAAAACGAGAGAAATCTTTAAACATGCCTGATGAGGCTAATTTACTAATTTTAATCGTGCCATCAAATATTTTTACCGTCAACCCGCCCTTAAGGCTCAGGGTTTTATTTTCATATACAACGCCTGGAATATCACCGCTTATATCTCCAGTCAGAGGTGTCCATTGCAACGCAGTGGATAATTGTTCTAAAGATAGATGTCTTATTCCCCCTTCAAAATACACCTTGGGTTCATCATTTTCCTGATGCTCCCAGTCAAACCGTTTAATATCAAACACTCCGTCCAGTAAAGAAATACTGCTCGGCTGTAATAGGCTGATTGAGCGTTGTTTTGCCAAAAAATTAAACTGTCCTGCATTAATAGCGATACCGTTAATTAATATTTGTTGCCAGCTTAATTTTGAAGCCGTGGTAAATGCAGAATCTTGAGACCAGTTAATACTTGCTGTTGCATCTTTAATGGAAAAATGTTTGTTCAGATCATCAAGAAAAAAATGTTCTATGATCATTTTCCCCTGTTTAATTTCGCTCTGATTAATCAGAATTTCTGCCTTTAACTGTCCCTTTAGCTGCTCTTTTTTATCACTCTCATCAAAAACTGTTTGCTCCATATAGGGAGCAATATACTGACTAAAAAATGGCTGTAACTGGCCTGTTTTTAACTCAATTCGGGCTTCATGCAGTGTTGCTTCGGATAACTGGCCAATTTTAGCTTCCGCATTTATCCCGACCACTCCCGGGTGTAGATATTTAATTTTATGAAACTGTAATTCTTCTCGTTCATTTAACTTACCCTCAACATCCAGCAATAAACCTTGCTTATTCAGGCTGAGATAAACCGGGGCAATATAAAGCTCTCCCTGCTTTAATTGATTATTATTAGTCCATGTCCAGACACCCAGTTTTTTTCTGGCTTTTAATTTAAAATCAACCGTTAATGCTTCTGTGGCAATATCGCCATCTTTAGCTTGTAATTGTAAATTATTAAAAACGCTCTTGATATCCAACTTATTCAGTCCTTTTTTGGTGCCTGATAAACGAGCGTCCAGCTGCATTTTTCCATACTTTATTTCAAATAACGCTTTCTTTTCCGGCGGTAATAATGAATACAATGCGGGAATGTCTACACCCTTTGAAATAAGCCTTATTGACCACTTACCTCCTTTATCTACCGCTTTTAAGGATAAATAAGCTTTAACCAGTTTAATTTTTTGCAGACTGATCTGGCTGTATTCAGGCGTAATTAGAAATGAAAAGTTGAATGAGCTGGATTGGAAACGAGCAGATTTTAGCTTTGCTTGACCTGCCTTGCAGTTAATCTGATTATCTTGCCAGCTATAGTTTTGGCATTGAATATCCACAAAGGATAATTCAGGATTTGATGAATCGGCAAGAGAGTCTGTTAATAGCATTTGATCAATAGATAAGACCAACTGCTGTGTTTCCTGCTGAAGCTCGGATAAGGAAAGACGAATGCCCTTTATTTGCCAGTCTTTGGTACTGATATTGTCTACGGCAATGGACAAGCCATCCATAGCCACTGCTGTTTGTGTTAAAAGCAGTAAACTAATCAGGCAAAGCTGAGTCCGCTTTACAAAATAACTGATTAGAGATGCGAGTTGCATCGGGTGTTAATCAGGAAAAACACCGGTTGAAAGATAACGGTCACCCCTGTCACAAATAATAACCACAATAACTGCATTTTCCAGCTCCTGTGATAATCGCAATGCGGCTGAAACAGCTCCACCTGAAGATACACCAGCAAACAAGCCTTCTTTTGCAGCAAGTGCTCGCGTGGTATTTTCCGCCGAAAGCTGATCTACATCAATAATCCGGTCAATATTTTCACCGGTATAGATTTTTGGCATATACTCTTGTGGCCAGCGTCTAATACCTGGGATTTTGGATTTTCCTTCAGGTTGAACCCCAATGATTTGAATATCTGAATTTTGTTCTTTCAAATATTTTGACGTGCCGACAATGGTTCCTGTGGTTCCCATTGCACTGACAAAATGGGTGACTTTCCCTTCAGTATCGCGCCATATTTCAGGCCCTGTCCCCTCATAATGTGCACGCGGATTATCAGGATTAGAAAACTGATCCAGAATACGCCCCTTACCTTCTGCCTGCATTTTTCGAGATAAATCTATAGCACCTTCCATACTTTCTTTAGCGGGTGTCAAAATGATTTCTGCGCCATAGGCTTTCATTGATGCAATCCGTTCTGCACTCATATTATCGGGCATAATCAAAGTCATTTTATAACCTTTGATAGCCGAAACCATGGCTAATGCAATACCGGTATTGCCACTGGTGGCTTCAATCAGACTGTCACCCGGCTTGATTTCCCCCCTTAATTCAGCATGTTTAATCATGCTGAGTGCGGGGCGGTCTTTGACTGAGCCTGCAGGATTATTGCCTTCCAGTTTAACCAGAACGGTATTGCTGGTTTTAGTGATCAGCCTTTGCAATTTAACTAACGGGGTATTGCCTACGCAGGCATCAATTGTTTTATAATTCATTATGTTCACCTACCCATACTCTGGCATTTCTAAACATTCTCATCCATGCACCATCCTCACCCCAATCATCGGGAAACCACGAGTTCTGGATCGTTCTAAAGCAACGCTCGGGATGCGGCATCATAATGGTAAAGCGGCCATCACTATTTGTTAATCCGGTAATGCCTAAAGGCGAACCATTTGGATTTGCCGGGAAATCTGTGGTGATTTCACCATAATTATCCACATAACTTAAAGCAACTTGTGCCTTATCTATGTCCGAGTTATTTTCAAATTCAGCACGCCCTTCCCCGTGTGCTATTACCACGGGTAATAAAGAGTCTTCCATATTTTTCATTAAAATAGAAGGTGAGGGCTGAATTTTAACCATGGAGACCCTGGCTTCAAATTGCTCTGAAATATTAGTTTTAAATGCCGGCCAATGCTTCGCTCCGGGAATAATTTCCTTTAATCCTGACATCATTTGACAACCATTACAAACACCTAAGCCAAATGTATCTTTACGCTGAAAAAATGCTGAAAATTGTTCACGTGCTTTGGCGTTAAATAAAATAGACTTGGCCCAGCCCCCCCCGGCACCCAATACATCACCATAGGAAAATCCACCGCAGGCAATTAAGCCAACAAAACCATCCAGACTCACTCTGCCATGAATAATATCACTCATATGCACATCAATTGCCTTGAATCCTGCACGATCAAAAGCTGCTGCCATTTCAACATGGCCATTAACGCCTTGTTCTCTTAATATTGCTACTTTAGGTCGTTTAACAGTACTGAATTGTGCAGTAATATTCTCCACCACATCAAAAGTTAATCTGGCTGATAAACCGGGGTCCTCGTCATCACTGATTTGTTCAAATTGCTGCTGGGCACAATCCGGATTATCTCGTAATGCCTGCATTCGATAACTGACTTCTGACCAGGTTTGTTGCAAACTGGCTCTGTCAGAAAAATAAACTGTTTCACCCTTTAACTGAATATTGAGTTGCTGCTTATCACACACTTTCCCAATTAAATGAGTACAATGCATTAATCCAGCACTATTAAGAACATCTATAACTTGATCAACATCTTCTTGTTTAACCTGAATAACTGCGCCTAATTCCTCATTAAACAAGGCAGCTAAAATCGCTTGCGTATCAGTACTTGGGTTTTGCTTAAGCAAAGCATCCAGATTCAATTCTACCCCTTGCCTTCCAGCAAACATCATTTCAGCTACAGTAGCCAGCAAACCACCATCGGAACGATCATGATAGGCGAGTAATTTATCTTCTGCATTTAAGCTCTGAATAGCATTAAAAAAAGCTTTAAAACCACTGATATCATCCAGGTCGGGTACTTCATCACCTATTTGCTTATAGCTTTGTGCCAATACAGAACCGCCTAAACGATTTTTCCCAGCGCCTAAATCCAGTAAAATCAAAGCACTTTCCTCTGCTTTTAATTCCGGTGTTAAGGTCTTTTTAATATCGAGCACTGGTGCAAAAGCGGTAATAATCAATGACAAGGGGGAGGTCATAACCTTTTCTTGCCCTTGCTCATTCCAAACCGTTTTCATGGACAATGAATCTTTGCCAACCGGGATAGCAATACCCAGTTCAGGACATACCTCCATGCCTACGGTTTTAACCGTGTCAAATAAAGCAGCATCCTCACCATCACTGCCACAGGCGGCCATCCAGTTAGCCGAAATTTTTACTTTATTGAGTGATTCAATACGCGCAGATGCAAGATTTGTTAAAGACTCTGCAATCGCCATTCGTCCTGAAGCCGGTGCATTAATTAATGCGAGTGGCGTTCTTTCGCCCATCGCCATTGCTTCACCGCTAAAACCATTAAACCCAGAGGCTGTTACGGCAACATCAGCGACTGGAATTTGCCAGCGCCCCACCATTTGATCACGTGCCACTAAGCCTGTGACAGAACGGTCGCCAATATGAATTAGAAAACTTTTATCCGCAACAGCAGGAAAGGCCATCACTCGATTAACTGCTTCGGACAAATCAATTCCTTTTATATCTAAGGCTTTTAAGTCAGTCGCCTTATGCTGAACATTTTTATGTATTTTGGGCGATTTTCCAAATAAAACAGACATGGGAATATCCACAGGATTGCCGTCCAGCCATTCATCACTCAGGGTTAAGTGTTCTTGGTCAGTCGCTTCGCCAATCACGGCAAATAAACAATGCTCACGCTCACAAAATGATTTGAATAATTCCAGAGAATTAGGTGCTATAGCAACCACATAGCGCTCTTGCGCTTCATTACACCAGATTTGCATGGGTGACATGCCTTTGTCTGCATTATTTACAGCGCGTAAACTAAAGCGGCCACCTTGCTGGCAGTCATGAATAATTTCAGGTACCGCATTAGACAAGCCCCCCGCCCCGATATCATGAATCGAAATAATAGGTGTATTTTCACCCATCGCATTACAGTGATTAATTACTTCCTGACAACGCCGCTCCATTTCTGGGTTTTCCCGTTGTACTGAGGCAAAATCCAGTTCAGCCGCACTTTCACCCGAGCTTTGTGATGAAGCAGCACTACCGCCTAAACCAATCAGCATGGCAGGCCCACCCAGTATGATAATCAGAGATCCTGCCGGGATTTTGTGTTTCTCTACCAGCATAGGCCGAATATTACCCATACCGCCG
>CAZNGU010000149.1:0-5892 GCA_964572325.1 uncultured Methylomarinum sp. | reverse complement strand
GAGGCGAATAGTTGTGCTATTTAACGAAAATGAACGGAAAAAGTGGCCAAAAGGGATTTTTCCGTAGCAGATTATCTATTCTCGGACAACCTCCTAGATAAAACTTATTTGTAACTACTTAGGAATGTGCAGGGTATGATTTTTCAGGCTGTGTGAATATATCCATGGCAGCAATCAGCTCCTGCTTCGATCTGCACTTACACATCCATGTACTGCGTAAGCTCTGAAACGTCTAGCCACCCAGGATGGTGGAAATGCTGGTTTTGCATCGTTACTAGAAAGTAACTTATTAGAGCAATGCAGGAGCAATTGCTGAGGAGCAAAAGCCAGTCTGTATCAAAAGCCTGATAAATCAATACACTGTGCACTCAGCAAGACCTTGCTGAATTTTACACTTATTTTTGAATTGGAATAAATTAAGAGCTTACATCATCACAAAGTTCGTTCTACTTTGATTAGTTGGAATTGATGATGCTATTTTTATAAATTTTCCTGCCGAGGATATGTTGTGCCAAATTTTAAAAAGTTAAGTTGGCTTCTATTTGCCTTTTTATTTTCTATTCCTTTGTGTTTTGCACACGAAGATGCCCTAGTCGATCACCATGATGTCATTCATATTAATAAATCACTCAGTCTTTCTCAATTAGTTTCACAAGTATCTGAAAAATTTCCAGAACAGTTAATTAATGCTGGATTACAGCAAGAAGTTAATGCATTAAAGCAACGTGGTAATAGTTGGCTTGCAGCGGCTCCCTCCATCTCCTTACGCTATCAAGATGATTCTCCGGCAGATGATACCGGTTTAAGGGAAATGGAAACAGAATTAAATTTACCTTTATGGAATTGGGGGCAAAAAAAAGCAGCTCAAGATATGGCTAATAAAGCCTTCCTTTCTTCTAAAACATACCATAAATTAATTAAATTAAAAGTTGCGGGCTTAGTTAGGCAGGCATTATGGAATATGGAGCTTGAAAGTATTCGTTTTACCCAGGCAAAATCTATTTTAGCTTTTTCCGAACAATTTTTAACCTCTATTAAACGAAGAGTCGAGCTCGGAGACCTGGCAATGTCTGATTTATTACTGGTACAAAGTGATCATCTACAAAAACGATCTCGTGTTGTTCAAGCTGAAGCTGAAATGATGCATGCGCGTCAGCGTTACATTAATTTAACTCAAACATATGAAGCACCTATCCATTTCAAAGAAGAAAAATCTGATATTACTGAGATTACAGAAGTTCACCCTAAAGTATCTGCAATACTAGCAATGATTAAACGAAAACAGGCGAAAGTTAACTGGATAAAATCGGCGGGGTCAGGCAATCCCGTTTTTACTGTGGGTGGTAAAAGTGAACGAGGGGATAGAAATGCAGATGACATAGATAGTATGAGTTTTGGAATATCCATTCCTTTTGGAGGAGCAGAACATCTTGCTCCGGACATAGCTGCTGCAAACATGGAGCTTTCTGAATTACTAGCCCAAAGAGCTTTTCTTTTTCGTAATTTAAACATTCAACTTCATGAGGCAAAACATGCATTAGAAATTAGTCGTGTCGAATTACAAATGGCAATTGAGCTAAAAACAATTTCTGAAAAACAGTTAAAAATGAGTCAATTGAGCTTTGATGCAGGTGAAATCAATTTAATTGATTTTTTGAAAATTCAATCTCAGTCAAATCAAGCAATACGCCAAGCTAAAGAAAGCAACACGCTGTATCAAAAAAATATTGCCATGTATAACCAAGCGGTAGGAGCTCAACCATGAAACAAGTTTTATTCATTTTTTTGTTAGTCACAAATCTACAGCTTGCTGCTGAAAGTCATATAATCGATATTACTTTAACTCAATTTGACAATTTGGGAATAAAAGTTGCTCAACTAAAAATTATTAGGCAGGTTCCTCTTTTTACAGCACCGGCTAAAGTCGTTATCCCCCCGGATCAAGAATATATAGTTAGCACAACTCAAGCAGGGTTAATCAGTAAGGTCAACGCTGCGCTAGGTGACCGTGTAAGCCAGGGACAAGTTTTAGCTCAAATTACAAGTCCGGAATTGGTTTCCCTACAACGGCAATATTTAAAATCCAGAAGTGAAATGAATTTGGTGCGCGCTCGTTATCAACGCGATAAGAAATTACTTGATGAAGGAATTATCCCTAAAAAACGATGGCAAGAAACAAAAAGCAAATATAAAGCTTTTATGGCCACCGCAAATGAAATAAAACAGTTGCTTGAAATTGCAGGGATGTCACTAAAGGAAATAAAAAAATTAGCCTCTAGTCAGCAATTAAATAGCCAATTAAACATTTATTCTCCTATCCATGGGGTTGTTTTAGAGCGCATGGCAGTAACGGGTAAAAAAGTAGATATTCTCGCACCAATATTCCGAGTAGCTAATCTGGAACAGTTATGGTTAGAAATTAATATTCCTCAGGAACGAATGGAAAATGTCAAAATTGGAAATACTGTACGAATTGAAAATACTCAAATAACAGCAACCATCACTTTATTGGGTCAAAATGTTAATGTTCAAGCCCAGACAGTACTTGTAAGAGCCGTCATCAACCCGCCTTTGTTAAATCTTAGAGCGGGCCAAACAGTTAATTCGCGAATTTTTCAACATGTTGACAAAGACGCTTTTCTTGTAAGTAATTCAGCAATTACCTACATAGAAGGGAAAAGTTTTATCTTTATAAGGGTTAATAATGGTTTTAAATTAACCTCTGTCAAAATAATAGGCAAACAAAACGATCAATCTATTATTACCAGCATAGAAGAGCTGACAGAAAACACCCGGGTAGCTATTCGAGGTACGGTTGCTTTAAAAGCAATTATACAAGGCCTAGGGGATGAAGAATGATTGCATCTATTATTCAGTTTTCTTTAACTCAGCGTTTACTAATGCTATTAGTGACTATTTTACTAATTGGCGGTGGCTATACAGCTTTTAAGAAAATCCCTATTGATGCCTTTCCTGATGTATCTCCCACACAAGTAAAAATCATTGTTAAAGCTGCTGGAATGCCCCCGGAAGAGATCGAAGCACGAATAACGTCACCTATTGAGCTCGAGTTATTAGGCATTCCTTATCAAACCATGTTACGTTCAATATCTAAATATTCTTTGGCTGATATCACAATAGATTTTGAAGAAGGGACTGATATTTATTGGGCAAGACAACAAATAACTGAACGCCTGACTAGAGTCTGGCCTGATTTGCCTCAGGGGATTTCAGGAGGAATTGCACCTATGACTACGCCTTTAGGTGAATTGTTTATGTTTACAATTGAAGGAGGCACTATAAGCTTGATGGAACGACGTAGTCTATTAGATTGGGTTATTCGTCCGGCATTACGAAATGTGACAGGAGTTGCTGATGTCAATAGCTTAGGAGGCTTAGCCAGAAGTTTTACTGTAATACCTGATAATAATTTAATGATGGCCAGAAATATCAGTATGCAGCAATTAATCGATGCATTAAAAATGAACAATCGCAATGATGGAGCCGGTCGATTAAATGAAGGTGAAGAGGCATTATTAGTTCGAGCTGAAGGGCGAATAAAAAACCTGGGTGATATAGCAGCCATTGTTGTTGATAATAGCCAGAATATTCCTATTAGAATCGATGATATTGCTGAAATTAAAATAGCTTCATTAACTCGCTATGGCGCAGTAACTCGTAATGGTGTAGGAGAAGCAACTGAAGGATTGGTATTAAGTTTACGTGGTGCAAATGCTGGAAAAACTGTCAAAGATGTTGAGGAAAAACTGGCTAAACTTAGTAACAGTTTACCACCCGGGGTCAGAATTGAAGTTTTTTACAATCGGGGTAAATTAGTTGATTCAGCACTCTCATCCGTAACCAATGCCTTATTGCAAGCCATTGGCCTGGTTATCATCTTATTGGTATTATTTTTAGGCAACATTCGTGCCTCGCTGGTGGTTGCTCTAGTTTTACCTTTGGCCGCATTGATAACTTTTATTTTGATGTACGCAATGGATATGTCAGCTAACTTGATGAGTTTGGGTGGACTCGCAATTGCTATTGGAATGCTAGTGGATGCTGCTGTAGTTGTGGTAGAAAATATATTAATTCAGTTTTCTGATAAACAGAAATTACAGCAATTACCCCGATTGCATCTTATCTATCGTGCCACAAGGGAGGTGGCTGTCCCTGTAATATCAGGTAGCTTAATTATTATTATCGTTTTTTTACCCTTGCTCGCTCTGCAGGGACTAGAAGGTAAGCTTTTTTCTCCAGTAGCATTAACAATAGTTTTTGCCTTGGCCGGCTCATTGGTTTTGTCTCTAACAGTCATCCCCGTATTTTCCTCTTATTTATTAAAACAAGCCGTTGTAGAAGAACCTAAACTAATAAAATCAATTCATCAGATATATATCCCTCTATTAAAATGGAGCATACAACATAGTAAAAAAGTATTTATCACTGCAGCTGCCATGCTAATTCTCACTCTTGCCGTGTATTCACAGATAGGAAGCACCTTTATGCCAACGATGGATGAGGGAGATATTGTTTTACAATTAGAAAAACTACCATCAATCACATTGGAAGATTCTGTTGCATTAGATTTACTCGTACAAAAAAGCATTTTAAAAAATGTACCTGAAGTTAAAAATATTATTTCTCGAGTAGGATCTGATGAAATTGGTCTAGATCCAATGGGATTAAATGAAACAGATACTTTTTTAGAATTACATCCTAAAGAACAATGGACAGTAAAAACAAAAGAGCAATTAATTGAGTCGATACGACGGGTTATGAAAAATATTCCAGGAATTGCCTATGTTTTTACGCAACCCATTGAAATGCGCGTTTCTGAAATGTTAACAGGGAGTCGAGGCGATGTTGCCGTTAAATTATTTGGCACAGATTTAAGTTTACTCAATGAAAAAGCTACTGAAATCGAAGCTATTTTAAATACTATCCCGGGGGCAAAAGATGTTTTCACTAGTCAAAACGAAGGCATGCAATATTTGCAGTTAACTATCGACCGATTGGCAGCAGGCCGTTTAGGACTCACGGTAGATCAATTAGAACAAATTTTTCGAACTCAAATAGAAGGTTTATTTATTGGTATTATTCAAGAAGGTGTACGTAGGACACCTTTGATATTAAGGGGGAAAAGCAGTAGTTCTAATTTTGGAAATTTACAAATAATTTTACCTGATAGAAAGGGGTCTATTCCCTTATCTAGCGTAGCAAAATTAGAAAAAGTTAACGGAATGGTCTCTATCCAGCGCGAACATAGTCAACGCTTTGTTGTTATTCGAAGTAATGTTGAAGGGCGTGATTTAGTAGGCTTTGTTAATGAAGCGAAACAAGCTGTGAGTGATCGCTTAAATTTACCTGCTAATTATCTTGTTCAATGGGGAGGGCAATTTGAAAACCAACAGCGAGCATCTGCTCGATTAGCCATCGTTGTACCGGTATCTTTACTATTAATTTTTTTAATATTATTTACAACCTTTGGTTCAATTAGACAAGCTACATTGGTATTTTCCAATATCCCCCTGGCAATGATTGGAGGTGTTTTTGCATTATGGCTATCCGGTGAATATATGTCTGTACCGGCATCAATTGGTTTTATTGCTTTATTAGGCGTATCCGTTCCCAATAGCGTCATGCTAGTTAGCTATTTTAATCAATTGCGTGCAACAGGAATGCATTTATCTGAGGTCATTATTGTCGGAACCGTACGTCGATTAAGACCTGTATTAATGACCGCAAGTCTCACTGCTTTTGGCTTGTTACCGATGGTTATTGCAACAGGACCAGGATCTGAAATACAACGGCCTTTAGCTATTGTTGTGATAGGTGGACTTGTTTCTTCTACTTTTTTAACACTTATTTTATTACCCATTTTATATGAAA
>CAZNGU010000148.1:3580-5919 GCA_964572325.1 uncultured Methylomarinum sp. | reverse complement strand
GGATATGCAAGCGGCCTGTGGTTTAGCACAAATGGAAAAACTCTCTGGTTTTGTTAAAACAAGACAACATAATTTTTTATACTTGCATACCGCTTTGCAATCCTTACAGGATTATTTGATTTTACCTACTGCGGCTGATCAGGCAGAACCCTCCTGGTTTGGTTTCCCTATTACGCTCATCCAGCATGACAGACGTGACTTAATCAATTTTTTAGAACAAAGAAAAATAGCCAGTCGTCTATTATTTGGTGGTAATTTGACCAAGCAACCCTATTTTCAACAACAGAAATATAGAGTCGCAAGTACCTTGGAAAATACAGATCGAGTGATGAATAATACACTTTGGATTGGACTTTATCCTGCATTAAATGAAGCCATGCTGGATTATATGATCAAATCCCTAAAAGATTTTTTTACAGGAAAAAGTAATGAGTAATAAAGACCGTTATAACAATTTATTTGTATTGGAAATGGCTAATAATCACCAGGGTTCAATAGAACATGGCAAACAGGTGATAAAAGAAATGGAAGCTGTCTGTGCTGACTTTCCATTTAATTTCGCTTTCAAATTACAGTATCGAAATTTAAAAACTTTTATTCATCCTAATTTTAAAAATAGACAGGATATTAAATATGTTAAACGGTTTAATGATACCGAGCTTAACGCTAACCAGTTGTTGGAATTAAAAAAAGCCATTGATGATGCCGGTTTTATTTCGATCTGCACCCCGTTTGATGACGACTCTGTAAGCTGGATAGAGCAACATGGTTTTCAATATATAAAAATCGCTTCCTGCTCCCTAACTGACTGGCCACTATTAGAGCGGATAGCCAAATCTTCATTACCGCTGATAGCATCTACTGCAGGCTCAACCATGCAGGAAATTGAAAAAGTGGTTCAGTTTTTTACACATAGACATAAAGCATTAGCCATTATGCATTGTGTAGGTGAATACCCAACTCCGCGAGAAAATTTGCAATTAGGGCAGGTTTCAGTCTTAAAAAAACAATTTCCTGATATTGCCGTAGGCTATTCAACCCATGAAAATCCAGATGAAACAGAAGCCATTAAAATGGCTATCGCCGCAGGTGCGCAATTATTTGAAAAGCATGTAGGAATAGGCGAACTTAACGCTTATTCAGCAAATCCTAAGCAAGTACGTTCCTGGCTGAATTCTGCTCAAGAAGGCTTTGATATGCAGGGACAAGTCAATCAGAGAGTCGCTGTCACAGAGGAAGAAATTCAGACCTTAAACGCGTTACGACGTGGGGTTTTTGCTAATAAAGAACTTGAGGCGGGTGAAGCTTTGACAGCAAGCCGGTATTTTATGGCCATACCCAGTCAGCCAGGACAAATACTAGCGAATGACTTGTCAAAATACATGCATTTTACCCTGAAAAAAAACATGGCTAAAAATCAGCCGGTTTTATTTGAGGATGTGATAGTCAGCGATATTAGTTCCACCGTTTTCGATATACTTAAACAAGTCACTGGTCTGTTGAGAACAAATAAAATAACAGTACCTGATGGTGCCTCGTGTGAAATTTCTCATCATTATGGTATTGATAAGTTTGATCAAACAGGGGCAATGATCATTAATATTATTAACAGAGAATACTGTAAGAAATTAATTGTCGTGTTAGCTGGACAGTCCCACCCCATGCATTACCATGCTGAAAAGGAAGAAACCTTTAATGTACTTTGTGGCAATATGAAACTGACATTAACAGGAGAAGAAAAAACAATTACTGCGGGTGATGTAGTGACTGTAGAACGAGGACAGAAACATGCCTTTAGTAGTGAAACAGGCGTTGTGTTTGAAGAAATATCAACCACCCACATAACAGGCGATTCCTTTTATGAGGATGAAAGCATTAATCAAAATTCACATAGAAAAACCCAATTAATATTTCGAGCAGACTGGCTAAAGGAAGAATTGGCGTGAGTGAAATGCGTGTTGCTGATTATATTTTTTCCTGTATTGCCAAAACGGGTGTTAAACAGGTTTTTTTATTACCCGGCGGCGGAGCCATGTATCTGGTTGATGCATTAGGTCAAAATAATAATTTGGAATTTATCCCCACCCACCATGAACAAGCTGCTGCCATTGCCGCTGAAGCTTATGCCAGAGTTAATGAAAATATTGGAGTAGCCTTAGTAACAACAGGGCCGGGTGCCTTAAACACATTAACAGCGGTTGCCGGTGCATGGATTGAATCTGTACCCTTACTAATTATATCCGGGCAGGTAAAACGTGCGGATATGATGCGCGATTCTGGCGTTAGACAAAAAGGGCCGCAAGAAGTAGATATTGTCTCTATGGTTAAACCCATTACCA
>CAZNGU010000148.1:0-3480 GCA_964572325.1 uncultured Methylomarinum sp. | reverse complement strand
AGACAAAAAGGGCCGCAAGAAGTAGATATTGTCTCTATGGTTAAACCCATTACCAAATATGCAGTGACAATAGAAGAACCTTTAGATATTAGACTTCATTTAGAAAAAGCACTGTTTTTAGCAAAAAGTGGTCGTCAGGGGCCTGTTTGGCTGGATATTCCTTTGGATATACAAGCAGCAAGTATTGACCCGAAGCAATTAACGGGATACACACCCGTTCAGACAGATTCAAAAGAAATAAACAAGCAGCAATTAGAAAAGATTATAAATTTAATTTTGCAATCTAAAAAACCTTTAATATTGGCTGGGCATGGTATTAGGTTATCTGGAGCTAGTGAGCAGTTTAAACAACTGTATACACAACTTAATATTCCTGTAGTCACAAGCTGGAATTCATTGGACTTAATTCCTTATGAACACCCTTTATGCGTGGGTCGTCCAGGTTCTGTAGCGTTAAGAGGGCCAAATTTTGCGGTTCAAAATTGTGATTTATTAATCAGTATAGGTGCGCGTTTAGACAATGTAGTGACAGCACATAACTCAGCAGAATTTGCCAGAAATGCTAAAAAGATTATTGTTGATATTGATGAAAATGAAATGAATAAACATGAGATGTCTATTGATGTCCCCGTGCTCTCAGATGCGCGTGTTTTTATAGAGTCAATATTAGCTAATCTAACTGAAAATGAACAGAATAAGTTTCTGGATTGGCAGCAGCAATGTCAACGATGGAAAAAGAAATATCCAGTTTGTGACGGGCAACCCTTTCCTGAAAAAGGAGAGATAAGCCATTATCACTTTGTCAGCCGTTTATCACATTGGGTAAAAAAAGATGCCTTAGTTATTACAGGCAGTTCCGGCTTAGCTGTGGAAGTTTTTTATTCCAGCTTCATCAATAAAGAAGGACAAAGAGTGTTTTTAACCTCCGGCCTGGGGTCAATGGGCTATGGTCTGCCGGCGGCCATTGGAGGTTGTTTGGCTGCTTCCAGAAAACCTGTGGTATCAGTTGAAGGTGATGGCAGTTTACAATTAAATATTCAAGAGCTGAGCACTTTAAAACAGTTGGATTTACCGATAAGAATATTTATTATGAATAATAGTGGATATGCCTCAATTAGAAATACCCAGCGAAATTATTTTGATGGGCGCTATGTGGCAACCGGTAAAGAAGGGAAATTGTTTATGCCCGATATTGTGAAAATTGCACAGGCAATAGGCTTAGACACAATAAGTATTAATGTTGTAGAAGAATTGGACGATAAAATAGAACAAGCATTAAATTATAAGGGGCCTTTGATTTGTGATGTTAGAGTGACTAAGGATGAAGCATTATGGCCAAAAGTAAGCGCTATACCATTAGAGAATGGCTCAATGATGTCGATGCCAATGGAAGATATGTCGCCTTTGTTAACAATGGATGTTTTGAGAGAAGAAATGCAAGATAGAATTAGCTCAAATTCAGTACAGGCTAGAGAAAAGTAGGAGAGATTAATCAAACAACTTAAAAACAATAGAGTTCTTGATAGTCAAATTCGTGAAGTTTTAAAGCCCTTTAGTTTTATTACAACAGTTATCCTGTTTGGCTCTATGGTAAATGATAGTGCAAGACCAGATAGCGACCTGGACTTAGCTGTACAAAGTAATCAGCCGTTATCAAGAGATGAAAAAATGTTGTTGATTGAGAGTTTGGCAGAAAAGTTTTCCAGGCCTATTGATCTAATAGATTTATATACTGTGGGAGAACCCCTACTAGGACAAATTATTGTAAAGGGGCGGCGGATAATAGGTAGTAATAAACACTATAGTGATTTATTAACACGGCATTTATATGAAGAGGCAGATTTTATGCCTTATCAGCGTAGAATTTTAAAAGAGCGGCGAGAAAAATGGATAGGGAGTTAATTGAACAAAAACTGGAATCATTAAGACGTGCTTTGCAACGTGTCAGCGAAAAATGCCCTGATAGTATAGAAATGCTTGTTAATGATTTTGATGCACAAGATATCGTTTCCATAAATTTAACTCGTGCAGTACAGATGAGTGTTGATATTGGTAGTCATCTAATTGCATGCGGTGATTATCCACCACCCTCTACTATGGGACAAGTATTCGATATTTTGACTGAAGCTGAAATAATTGATGCCGATTTGGCAAGTCGTCTAAAAAAAGCGGTTGGTTTTCGAAATTTAACGGTACATAACTACGAGACAATCAATTGGGCAATTGTTTATGCAATAGCAACAGAGCGTTTAATTGATTTTAAGTTGTTTGCAAAAGTGGTTTCGATGCTTGAGGTTTAGAAATATGCAAGGAATAAATTTTGCAACTGGCGAAGGATTTTTATTTGTATTTAATGTATACACATAGGTGCATAGTTCCTACTTACGCCTCTTACTTACATCCGTGAAGGCTGCAGAAGACGGAAAAAAAGATATAATCCCACACACACCAGAGCTACTGGGAAAACAGGGCTAATAGGTTGTTTATTGCGAGTTGCCTAAGGCGACTTTTGCATCTAAATACGTATATTAAATTTGTTTTAGAGAAATATTAAATATTGGAGAATATATTTATGCATATGCCAATAAACCAAAAAATATTATTTTTGGTGCCACCAAATATTACTTTTGAAGACTTTGTCAATCCGCCTAATAATATCAGCACTATTACCAAAAATGGAGGCGCGATTCAATTTGGTTCTGTGATCACAGATATTCCATTGGGGATTATTTCGCTCAGTTCATATGTCAAAAAATGTACAGATGTGGACACGATGGCAGTAGATTTTAATGTTCTTTTAAATCAGGAACAAGAATGGCAATACAGTAATTTTTATTCTTACTTTGAGTACATTTTAAAAAGGGCTGCTTTTAAAGATTTTCAGCCTGAATACATTGGTATTTCTGCTTTATTTACACCCGCCTACAATAGTATTATTGATTTAACAGTGGTCGCTAAAAAACTGTTTCCTGACGCGCTAATTTTAGTTGGAGGAAACCTCCCTACTTCAATGTATGGAGAAATTTTAAATGATTCACCCGTTGTTGATGCAATATGCTTTGGAGAGGGTGAAAAACCCTTTGTAGAATTGTTGCAAGCAAAAGATAAGTATTCTTTTTTAGATGCACATCCTTCATGGGTTACGCGAAAAGATATGCAAAAGCCCAGGTCTTTCTTCAAACATGATTTTATACAAGAATTAGATGAAATTCCTTTTTTAGATTATGAAATTTTGGATATTGATGGTTATAAATTGAATCCTACTTCTTCCCGTTATTCAGTAGGTGATAAATATAAACTAAAAGTAAGTGCTGAAAATCAAATCCTTGAAGAGAGTTTAGGAAAAGCAATAGAGTTAACAGGATTTGAAAACAATAGTATGCCAATTATGACATCCAGGGGGTGTCCATTTAAGTGTACCTTTTTTGCCTCTCAGGCTGCGCATGGTACAGACATGCGATATAACAGCCCGGATCGCGT
>CAZNGU010000147.1:0-5986 GCA_964572325.1 uncultured Methylomarinum sp. | reverse complement strand
TATAGAGAGAATAAATGCAAACAAAAGAGTTATTAAAAATGATTGAAGACGTTCTGGATGAGCGTAAAGGACAAGATATTACTGTGATTGATGTCATAGGAAAAACCAGTGTGACAGATTATATGGTAGTAGTGACTTCAACTTCAGAACGTCATGCCAATGCCTTGTGCAATTACGTGTTGGAAAAAGCGAAAGAAAAGAATCATACTCCTCTAGGTGTAGAAGGCTTGCAAAGTTCTGACTGGGTTTTACTGGATCTGGGTGATATTATTCTACATATTTTTACAGCCCAGGCTCGCGATTTTTACCAACTGGAAAAATTATGGTCTATTGAAAGAACAGCAGAACAAGCTTTGAGCTGATTCAACTGATATTTCTAGATTCAAGTATTCTTAACCTCAGCCGATAAAAAAGCTATTAATTTGGAGCAATAGCAATATGCAAAAAATAAGCTTTAGACTCTTGTTAATAACACTATTAACACTAGTAGTCGGCTGTTCTTCACTCACCACAAAAACAGTCGATAAATCTGCACAGATAAAAGATACAGCTCCCATTGTTTTTATGGACACAGGTTATAGTCAGCAACGTAATCTACCACAGCTCACTCCAACCCAGAATCAATATGCGGCAGAGCAAATGGCAAAAATTGTAGCTTATAGAGGTTTAGCAAAACAGCTTTATCCTGTTGTGTTGGATAACAAGCTGACTGTGGCAGAGCAAGTGATTAAAGATGAATCTTTCAGAATTTATTTGGATCTTTTTTTACGTGAAGCTAAAGTGGTTGACAGCAAAATACTGGCTGGCCAACAGAAAGTATCACTTACTTTAAGTTTAAGCTCTCGTTTTTATCAATGTTTTTCAAGCTCAGTTGCCCGTGTTTCCCAATGTTTAAGAGAAGATAATAAAATGCAATTTACGCGTATTGGTTATCATCAAGCTGTGTTATCAACTGTAAACATGTCTTGTACAAGGGCTGATTGTGGCCAGCAACTACATGTTGCCGGTTTTTCCAAACAGCAAACTGGCTTGAATAATACCTTGTTAAATGCTGGGTTTTATGATGCAGAATGGACTGTTAATACGGGTTTAAATGCCTTATTCAACTATTTTGTGATTACGCAATTGTTTTTTAATTAGCGCATTTGTCGTGATTTTTTTCAGAACATTTATTTTTTGTAGTTTCTTTCTATTACAGGCTTGTGCAGGGCAAGACTTGCAAAAAGAAACGGTAACAACGCCAGAACTTGTTCCAATAAATAATGCCGAACGTGTTATCACAGTACAAGGCCAAGCGATTATTCAAAAGGGTGCGACCTTATTAGCCAGAAAGCAAGCGTTTAATAATGCCTTGAGAAATGCCCAACTAGAAGCAGGCGGTGCTTTATCAGCTGAAAAGCTCATAGGGAGCACCAAAGTGGTTGATGAATGGATTGAAGGTGGCCGTTACCATATTCAAGTGCTTGCCGTCTTATCTGATGGGAAATTTTGCAATTCACCTTATCGTAAAACAATCCTAGCCACAGGCTTTCCGATTGTGACTTCCGGTCAAATCAGTGGCAATGAAACACAAGATCTATACAGTGGCATTCCAAGAGAGATAATGAATATCATGCTGGAGTCTGGTGATTTTATCGGTCGAAATAAAACCCATACAGTACTTTATTCCCGCCCGGATATGGCACCTGAAATGATCAATCAGGACGGGCAACAGGGCTCGATGGTTGTACAGCTAGCTGATGACTATAGCAGTCAATATGTTTTGTCAGGCGTGATCAGAGATTTTGAAGTCGAAGCCACTGAATACATTAGAGGTGCGGGCGTATTGGCACGAGCCAAATCCCTGTTACGAGATTTTGTAGCCCGACGTGGTCTTTCTATTGATATTTATGTTCATGATGGTGTCAGCGGTGCACTATTATTTCAAAATCGTTATACCGATACAGTTATTGGTGATGTCTGGATTCCAGCAGGCTATACCGTAGGTAGTGAACGCTTTAAAGGTACACCCAGTGGTCATAAAATTTCCAAAATTATCAAGTTGGCCAGTGAAGACATCAGACAAGTTATAAGCTGTTACCCTTTTAGTGCAAAAATCATCAAAGTTGAGGATAAAAAAGTATATATAGCTGCGGGCAGTCAAGATAAACTAAAAGTAGGGGACAGCTTGGTAGTTTATAGCCGGAATATCAATTTAGGAATGCAGCAAAATGAGCTAATTGGGGTTGTTATTATTGAGGATGTTCAAATCAAATTTTCAATAGGTAAAATGGAAGTTATTTCTAACGCAAGAAAAATTAAAGCCGGTGACTGGGTTAAAAGTCGTTAGGTAACTGGCAATAAATAACCCCCCCCCAGATTACCCAGGTTTTTTGTTTGTCTTCAAGGCTAAGCGTAAGTAGCCAGTCCCTCCTTATTTTCTTCCATATAAATAGACAGCCCCTATGTTGTAGGCTATGCTTAATTTTTCGGCTAGAAACACTGGGAAAGATGATGGGAAGCAATGCAAGTATTCTAATTGTCGATGATGTTTTAGACAATATTCAAGTTGCTATGAATATTCTTAAAGAAGAGGATTATGACTTTTCTTTTGCCTTAAGTGGAGAAGAGGCATTAGCGCTTTTAGAAATTGAAGATACGGCCAGCAAATTAGATTTGATATTGCTTGACATTATGATGCCAGGCATTAATGGCTTTGAAGTTTGTCGCATAATTAAACAAAACCCACAACTACAAGATATTCCAGTTATTTTTTTAACAGCAAAAGTAGAGGTGGAATCCATTGCTCAAGGTTTTTCTCAAGGTGCTGTTGACTATATTAGCAAACCTTTTCACGCTGAAGAATTACTGGCGAGAGTTAAAACTCATGTTAATCTCTTTCACGCAACAAAATTACTCAAAAAATATAACATTAAGCTCGGTACTAAAATAGTACAGCAACAAAGAAGGTTGCTGACGGAGCTTGAAGATAATCAAAGAGAAATGATTATTGTTCTAACGGAATTAATGGAAGCAACTTCTGACGAGACAGGCAAGCATATTCATCGAGTTGCTGAAATGAGTGCATTGCTGGCAAAACACCATCCATCGATGACTAAAAAAGATGAGGAAATTTTGCTCTATGCTTCGCCTATGCACGATGTAGGTAAAATGATGATACCTTCTGATATTCTCCACATGCCAAGATGTTATACGGAAGAAGAATTTCAGATAATGAAAGCACATACAACGCAGGCCTATCAGTTTTTAAATCGTTCGGAGCGTAAACTGATGAAAGCAGCAGCCATTATTGCCCATGAACATCATGAAAAATGGAATGGAAAAGGTTATCCACGTCAGCTTAAAGGGACTAATATACATATTTATGGACGGATTGTTGCTTTGGTCGATGTTTTTGACGCCTTGACTCATAAGCGATGTTACAAGAAAGCCTGGGGTATCGAAGATGTCATTGTTTATATTCAAGAGCACCGATCCACTCAGTTTGATCCTGAGTTGGTTGATATTATGATGGCACATCTTGATGAATTTAAGGCTATTGCCAAGATGGCATAGAACTCAATGGTTTTCCTAAAGTCATAATAAATTGTATTTAAAAGTTCAAAAAAAATATCAAATTAATTTTGATTGATTCTAATCCTTTCAGGCTAGCAGCTCCTCTCCTTTGGCATATTCTTAGCCTCCTGCTTATTATTTTTGCTTCCTCGCTTTATGCGGATACTAATACAGAAAAAGTCAGTATTCTTACAGAGCAGGAACAATCCTGGATAAAGGCACACACAAACATAGTGGTAGGGGGTAGTAAAGATTGGGCGCCCTTTAATTTTGTTGCTGAAAATGGAAAATACAGTGGAATTGCCAATGATTATTTAAACCTGATTGCTAAAAAGACCGGCTTGAATTTTACGGTAAGTATTGACCAGTGGAGCAATAATCTACAAAAAATCAGGGATCAACAAATTGATATATTACCGGCTGTTTATTACACAGAAGAACGAAGTCAATATTTAAGCTATTCAACACCTTATTTTGAGATGCTGGATTATTTTTTTATTCGCGATGATCTTAATGTTGAAACTCTAGCTGATCTGGATGGCAAGCGTGTTGCCATTCCTAAAAAATATGCCCATGAAGAATTACTAAAAAAATATTTTCCAAATATTCATATTATTACTGTAAATACCTTTACTGACGCTATTGAAGCCGTATTAGAAAATCATGCGGACATGCTTTACGATACCTATGCATCATTGACTTATACGTTTAGGGAAGAAGGTATTAACACTATAAAACCGTTTAAATCTACCCGGTATTTAGGGAAAAACTCGATTCATATCACGACCTCAAAAGATGCCAAAGAACTTTCATCTATCATTCAAAAAGGCTTAAATGCTATTTCTGCTCAGGAAAAAAGGGCAATATATGATAAATGGCTAGGGAAAGTACCAGAAGAACACAGACAAAAGCTGAAATTAAGTACGCAAGAGCTAAACTGGATAAAGCAACATCCTGTGGTTCGTTATGGTGCAGAAAAAGATTGGGCGCCATACGACTTTGTTAGTGCGCAAGGTGAGCATATAGGGTTGACAGCAGGTTTTTTGGCATTGATTAGTAAAAATAGTGGAATACAATTTAAACCCATTATCGGTGATTGGAATGAATTATTAAAAAAGACTAGACAAGGACAAATTGATTTACTTCCTGCTATATATTTTTCGGAAAGTCGTACAGAGTATCTGACATATACCAAAGCCTATCAATCGATGTTGGAATATTTTTTTATCAGAGATGATGTCATTGCAGAAAGCTTACAGGATTTAAACGATAAAATTATTGCTATCCCCAAAGGTTATACCTATATTGAAAAAATCAAACAATTTTTCCCCAAGATACAGATACTGGAAGTTGATAACGTAAAGACTGCTATAGAAGCAGTGATTGAAAAAAAAGCGGACATATTATTAGAAACCCATGCGGTTCTAAGTTATTTGCTTAAACAAAGTAGCATTAACACTATACGGGCGTTTAAGCCTTTCCCTGGGGGGGATAGCTCCTTATACATGGCTGTAAATAAAGAAAATAGCGTGTTGGCAGGTATTTTGGATAAAATGATGGATGTTTTACCAGAAAGTAAAAAGCGGCAGATCGAGAAGAAATGGTTTGTTTATCAACAGAAAGAGAAACAACTATTTAGCCATAAAGAGCAGCTGTGGTTAAAAAATCATCCGGTAATACGCGTGGGTGTAGAGTCATACTGGCCGCCTTATGAATTTATAGATCAAGCGGGACAATTTCAGGGTTTTAGTGCAGATCTTATTCAGTTAATTGAGCAAAAATTGGGTATAAAATTTGCCATTATTTCACAATATCCCTGGACTGAGACACTGGAAAAAGTACAAAGCCACGAAATTGACTTGATAGCGAGTATTGTAAAAACACCAGATCGTGAGCATTATTTAAACTTTAGCCCAGCCTATTATTCTCCCCCTCTTTCTGTTTTCACCCAAAAAAATAGTGATGGGGTTTCAAGTCTTAATGATTTGCAACAAAAAACAGTGGCTATAGAGAGTCATTATTATTTACAAAAAATATTAGCCAGCAATTACCCAGGTATTAAGCTTTATCCGGTGGCAACAACGGAGGCGGCATTAAAAGCACTTTCCTATGGTCATGTAGATGCCTATATTGGTAATCAAGCAGCAGCAAACTGGATAGCCGAGAAAAATGCGCTGACTAATTTAAAAATTTCATATATTGTCACAGAGCTTGGTAATGCGCCTGTCCGTTTTGGCATCCGTAAAGATTGGCCAGTGCTACAGGAGATTATTAAAAAAACCTTGGCATCACTTTCTGCAACAGATTTATCAGCCATTCGCCATAAATGGCTGAGTATGGGGACAACTATAAAGAAAATTTCTTTATCTGTGGCAGAACAGCAATGGTTAAATAAACATAAAACCATTCGTTTTACCGGCGACCCTAATTG
>CAZNGU010000146.1:0-6005 GCA_964572325.1 uncultured Methylomarinum sp. | reverse complement strand
ATTCTCCTCTTCCTGACATTAATAATTCTTCGCGCGTAAAACTATGCTGTTTTTCCATTCAATATCTACCTAATTATTCTTCTTGTAAGTTAAAGCATATTATACCTTGCGCATTCTTATGACGGAAATTTTTAGTTATTGTATTTTTGTTTTTTCATTATAGGCGGGTTAGCTATGCAGCTTGTTACTTTACTAGACATTTGCAAGAGTTTAGTTTTGTTCATAAAAAAATCAATAAGATACAGGCTGTCTTATAAAATATACTGGAAGTATGCCTGATAGTTATTGTTTCTTAGCCTGGTGCAATATTTCGAATAAAATCTTTCATACTTAAACCATTTAAACCCAGCTGTTTCTGATAGATCAATGCATAAGTTAAAACTGCAGACACATAGGCTCTGGTTTCTTTAAAAGGGATGGTCTCAATCCAGATATCAGCTGCTAACGGACTGTTTTTGGGCAACCAGCGATCCACTCTATGTGGCCCTGCATTATAGGCGGCGGCAGCTAAAGCATATCGACCATTAAATTGGTCAAGCAATTGCTTATAATAATAAGCACCGTATTTTATATTGATTGATGGTTCAAATAAGTGCTTTTTATAATATGATTTTTCTTTTAATTCCCGTGCTATTTGTTTTCCTGTTTTTGGCATTATTTGCATCAATCCTCTTGCCCCTACGGGAGACCGGGCTTTTTCATTAAAGGCACTTTCACGTCTAATCAGACCATAAATCAGGGCAGGGTGTAATTGCTGTAATTTTGCATTTTCTTTAATTTGCCGTTTAAATTTTAAGGGAAAACGTAAAGAGACATCATCCCAATATTTTGCTTTGGCAATGGTAAAAATAGCGGTTTGTGTTAAATCTAACTGCTCGGCATATTTTGCAGCCGTTAAGATATCCTGCTTATCTAGCTTTTTAAGCGCATACCACCACTGTTTTTTAGCTTCTTTAGCTCTATCAAGAGTCAGCAATTCGGTAAACACACGAAAATCTGTTTTTTGTTTAAACTGTTCTAGCATTTCCTGGCTAATCTGAATGGGATGGTCTGATAATTGATAATCTTTGTCTAGCTTATTAGCCGATAAATAACCATAAAAACTTCTATCGTTCGATAATTTGCTATAAATAAAGTCAGCAACTTTGGGCTGGTTGGTTTTTTCCGAGGCTCGAGCCAGCCAGTATTGCCATTTATCTTTTTGCTGATTTTCTTTGCTTAAATCAGTAATTGCCAATTTAACATGATGCCAGTTTTGTTCCAGTAAAGCGGCTCTAACACGCCATTCTTTAGTCACTTCGTCAGGCTCTTTAAGTTGAGTTAAGCGCTGATAGGCTCTGTTATCTCTCCTATAAGCCAGAGACATGGCCAGGCGTTTTTCCATACGCTTAATCGTAGCTGGACTGAGCTTGAATTTATTTTTTAGAGTATCCCAGGTTTTGATGGCCACTTTATAGTATGAGCTTGCCAGACGATCTATTCCATGAGCAAATATTGAAGCCGCTTGTGATGTGTTTTTGGTAAGTTGGTTTTGTTGTTTAATCAGCGCAGGATTATTATGAACTTTCAACCAATACTGGGCTATTAGTTGATTGTTACGATTCATTAAACCTCTTACGTATTTAGTCAAGCTGGTTTTTTTATTTTTTAGAGCGGCTGCAAAACGGTGCCAAAGTACCTCTTGAGTAAAATAGCTGGATTTTTTAAATACTTTAAATAAGGGATTACATTCATCTGGCTGTGATTTTCCTACAACCCATAGTTTCCTGGCGCCAAGTAACGCTTCTTTCTTTGCTCCCGTATTATATTTGGCTCGATAGTAGTAACACTGTAATCGAGTGTTTTTAGTTGCTGTGTATTGCTGGAGAAATTGTTTCCATTGTCTATGCCTGGCTAGATAAAATTTCCAGTGATAATTTAATAGGCCAGCATAGCGCGTTTGTGCATAATCTTTTAAAAAGGTTTTGATTTTATCGCTTTGATGCAAGTGCTTTTTTAGCCACTGATATTGTAAGGCAGGATATAAGGGATAGTTTTTTAAAGACTTTGATTGTTGATAAAAATGCTCATATTTACCTCGCTGAATTAATTTTTCTATGCGTAAAAATTCTTTTCTTTGTTGTTCGATTGTTAACCCAGATGCTTGCGTATGTTGCAGAGGCAGTATTAAAATTAACAGAAAAATAATATTGAAGCTGATTTTCATTTTTAATCCATGTGCAAAAAATTGCAGTTTTCCTATTAACCTAGAAAGATCAGTTGGGCACGGATTTATAGTGCAAGCCATTAGTTTCACAGTGCTTTAAAAAAATCTTAGTCTCACCCATTCGGTTAGGCGGGTATTTTTTTGAAGTGCTGTGGAATCAAGGGTTTGTGCTAGAAGCCGTGATCTAACTGATTTTTCTAGGATTAAGGGCAGCTCTTTCATTCTGTCTGAGTAGCTGGGCGTTTAAAATGTTTGCGAACAAGGCGAAGGTCGTAGTTAATAGAAAGCTATTAACTGGATTTTCAACGAAGTTATCGAATGTTTTAAACGTGCAGATGCCAGTCATGAATTAATAGAGGAACCCTAAAGCCGTTTGACCGTTATAATCTACGATTAATTTAAATTTAATTTTAAATACTAACAAAAGTGCCTAGTAAAGATTCTTCCCTTTCAAAAAACAACCAGTCCGCCTTCTCCTGGCATTCGATTTTCCAAGTTGCATTGGAACATAAAAAAGACCTATTGAGTGCTCACTTAATTGCTATTTTAGCAACCATTGCCAGTGTTCCGGTTCCTTTATTAATGCCATTGCTGGTCGATGAGGTTTTATTAAATAACCCGGCAGTTATCGTCTCATCGTTAAACCGGTTTATTCCTGCTACGTGGCAACTACCTATTGTATATATTGGTGCTATTTTATCATTAAGTCTATTGCTTAGACTTATCTCGATTATTTTAAATATTATTCAAGGGCGAAAATTCACCTGCATTTCAAAAGATGTTGTGTTTCGTATCAGGAAAGCATTGATTAATCGCTTACAAACCATTTCAATGTCTGAATATGAGAGTTTGGGTACAGGGGCTGTTGTTAGCCACATGGTGACTGATCTTGATACCTTGGATACTTTTATTGGTTCTACTATTAGTAGATTGTTGATTGCTAGTTTAACGATTATAGGTACCGCTGTTATCTTAATCTGGATGCATTGGCAATTAGGCTTGTTTATTATTTTATTAAACCCTTTTGTTATCTATTTAGCCAAAAAAATCGGTTCCAGAATTAAAGAACTCAAGGCCAAAGAAAACACGGCGTATAGTATTTTTCAGCAATCACTCACAGAAACGCTGGAAGCTATTCATCAAATTAGGGCTAGTAATCGGGAAAAACATTATTGCCAGCAGTTGATTGAATCAGCGCGAACGGTTAAAGACCATTCTACGGCTTTTTCATGGAAAAGTGATGCTGCTAGCCGTTTAAGTTTTTTGATTTTTTTATTTGGCTTCGATATTTTTCGGGCATCAGCCATGCTAATGGTTTTGTATTCAGGCTTGAGTATAGGGCAAATGCTGGCTGTTTTTGGTTATCTTTGGTTTATGATGGCACCCGTGCAGGAAATATTGGGTATACAATATGCCTTTTATGCGGCAAAAGCGGCATTAAATCGAATTAATCAGCTTAATTCCTTACAGCAGGAACCACAATACCCGCATCTTGCAAACCCGTTTAAAAATGCAAAAACTGTTTCGATAAAAATTAAAAACCTGCATTTTAGCTATAAAGATGACCCCATATTGAATGGCATTAATCTTGCCATTAAAGCCGGGGAAAAAGTGGCTTTAGTGGGTGCCAGCGGCGGCGGAAAATCGACTTTGGCACAAACACTGATTGGTTTGTATCCACCTAATAAAGGCATGATTTATTTTGATAATGTGCCACTCAATAAAATTGGGCTGGAAGTGGTGCGTGAACATGTCGCCACTGTTTTACAACACCCCGCATTGTTTAATGACAGTATTAGGGCTAACCTTACTTTGGGGCGCGACATTTCTGATCAAGCATTGTGGCATGCATTAAATATTGCCCAATTAAAACAGACTATTACTGATTTAGAGCAAGGACTGGATACCATTGTGGGTAGGCAAGGTATGCGACTTTCCGGGGGGCAGAGACAACGACTGGCTATTGCCAGAATGATTGTTTCTCAACCCAGTGTTGTTATTTTAGATGAGGCTACTTCAGCTCTAGATACCGCAACAGAACAAAAGTTACACACGGCAATGACAGAGTTTTTAAAAGGTAGAACGACCATCATAATTGCCCACCGCTTAAGTGCAGTTAAACAGGCAGATCATGTTTATGTTTTTGAGGACGGTAAAATTTGCGAGCAAGGACAACATGCAACTTTAATTCAAAACAAGGGTCTTTATGCCAAGCTTTATGGTGAATACCAAAATGACTGAACAATACGACTTACACTGCCACTCGCTGGCTTCTGATGGCTCTTTAACACCAACAGAATTAGTCATACGTGCTAAAGAAATGGGCGTTACTGCATTGGCTTTAACTGATCACGATACCATTAACGGCCAACAAGAAGCTAGAGTTGCTGCTGGCAATCATGCGATTAATTTTATACCGGGTATTGAAATATCTACCACTTGGGAAAACAAATGTTTCCATATTGTCGGTTTAAACATTGACCCTGAACATAAGGGATTATGTCAAGGAATAAAAGGATTACAAACACTCCGCAAAGAACGCGCTAAAAAAATTGCGTTTAAACTAGAAAAAAAATCCATTCCAGGAGCTTATGAAGCCGTAATTAAAGCAGCCAAAGGTGGCATGGTGACTCGCGCTCATTTTTCCAGCTACATGCTTGCGCAAAATTATGTGTCAACCCAGCAAGAAGCCTTCGATCGTTATTTAGGGCAGGGAAAATCGGCTTTTGTAGCTACTGTCTGGGCTGATTTGGCTGAAGCCATTGACTGGATAAATCAGGCGGGTGGGGTGGCTGTTGTTGCGCACCCTTTACGATATAAAATGACAGCTAGCTGGATGCGCCGATTTTTGTCTTTTTTTAAAGCAGCAGGAGGGCAGGGGATAGAAGTGGTGACAGGTCGAAGCAATGCTGATGAAATCAGACGCGCAATGATTTACGCCAAACAATATGATTTAGCCGCATCCATAGGCTCGGATTTTCATACACCTGATAATAAATGGGTAGAACTAGGGCGCCTGGCTCCCTTACCAGCAAATATTACTCCTGTATGGGAGTTATTTTAATAAAGTCGTATGAAAAAGACTGATAGTGGTAAAAAAATAGGTCAGGGCATGATTTATATTGCCTGGATGCTGTTTTTAGGCATCTTGACTTATTGGTTTAATGACTATCTTGAACAACAAAATAATCCAAATAAAAATGTCGATAGCCGCATCGAAAATAATAATGTAGAAGTCAAATTGAGACAAAACCGATATGGACATTATGTGGTTAACGGAAAAATAAACCATAAACCGGTTACATTTTTACTCGATACCGGAGCCACTTTAATCAGTATTCCTGAAACTATTGCCCGGCAATTACAATTAGCGAAAGGATATCCAGTGCAGAGCCGCACTGCTAATGGCTCTATTGAAGTTTTTGCTACAAAACTGGATTCAGTAAGTATTGGTGCTATTGAAATTAATAATATTCGGGCGACTATTAATCCATACATGGAAAGCAATGAAATATTATTGGGAATGAATTTTATGAAGCATCTGGAAATGATTCAAAAAGGGAAAGAACTTATTCTGAGATATTAATGGAGTCTTTACGTGGTTACCAGAAGAGTAGAAAATGTGAGGCTTTAAAGCCCCGATCTATCAAACTCTGTTCAGATACTTTTTGCTGCGATTCTTTAACCCGTATGATGGAATGTGAGCGATAGCGTTTTCCAACATTTTTTAAGATAAATGGCGGACGCTGCCAGCCATGGAGAGCGAATGCGAGGGCTGGTAGTCCCCAGTAGGCGTAGG